>NZ_JBHUPT010000019.1:162500-164913 GCF_049056525.1 Leisingera coralii
GCGGTAACACGCACTGGAGGACCGAACCCACATCCGTTGAAAAGGATCGGGATGAGCTGTGCCTAGGGGTGAAAGGCCAATCAAACTCGGAGATAGCTGGTTCTCTGCGAAATCTATTTAGGTAGAGCGTCATCCGAATACCCCGGGGGGTAGAGCACTGGATGGGTAATGGGGCCCCACAGGCTTACTGATCCTAACCAAACTCCGAATACCCGGGAGTACTAGATGGCAGACACACGGCGGATGCTAACGTCCGTCGTGGAGAGGGAAACAACCCTGACCTCCGGCTAAGGCCCCCAATTCATGGCTAAGTGGGAAAGCAGGTGGGATGTCCAAAACAACCAGGAGGTTGGCTTAGAAGCAGCCATCCTTTAAAGATAGCGTAACAGCTCACTGGTCTAAATAAGACGTCCTGCGGCGAAGATGTAACGGGGCTCAAGCCATGAGCCGAAGCCGAGGATGCCCATAGGGCATGGTAGCAGAGCGTAGTGTGACATAGTCTCATTCCTCCTTAACTCCTTCGGGAGTATTGGAGGAGAGAGGCTTTCGATGAAGCCGGGGCGTGAGCCATCCGGTGGAGAGATCACTAGCGAGAATGATGACATGAGTAGCGACAAAGAGTGTGAGAGACACTCTCGCCGAAAGTCCAAGGGTTCCTGCTTAAAGCTAATCTGAGCAGGGTAAGCCGGCCCCTAAGCCGAGGCCGAAAGGCGTAGGCGATGGGAACCAGGTTAATATTCCTGGGCCAGGAGGATGTGACGGATCATGAAGGTTGTCCGCCCTTATCGGATTGGGCGGGCCGCTGATTGGTCCCTGGAAATAGCCCTCCATCAGACCGTACCCTAAACCGACACAGGTGGACTGGTAGAGCATACCAAGGCGCTTGAGAGAACGATGTTGAAGGAACTCGGCAAAATACCTCCGTAAGTTCGCGAGAAGGAGGCCCGGGTTCAAGGCAACTTGGATCCGGGGGCACAAACCAGGGGGTGGCGACTGTTTATTAAAAACACAGGGCTCTGCGAAGCCGCAAGGCGACGTATAGGGTCTGACGCCTGCCCGGTGCCTGAAGGTTAAAAGGAGGGGTGAGAGCTCCGAATTGAAGCCCAGGTAAACGGCGGCCGTAACTATAACGGTCCTAAGGTAGCGAAATTCCTTGTCGGGTAAGTTCCGACCTGCACGAATGGCGTAACGACTTCCCCGCTGTCTCCAACATCGACTCAGCGAAATTGAATTGCCTGTCAAGATGCAGGCTTCCCGCGGTTAGACGGAAAGACCCCGTGCACCTTTACTACAGCTTCGCACTGGCATCAGGATTGTGATGTGCAGGATAGGTGGTAGGCATCGAAGCAGGAACGCAAGTTCCTGTGGAGCCTCCCTTGAGATACCACCCTTCGCACTCTTGATGTCTAACCGCGGTCCGTTATCCGGATCCGGGACCCTGCGTGGCGGGTAGTTTGACTGGGGCGGTCGCCTCCTAAAGAGTAACGGAGGCGCGCGAAGGTTGGCTCAGAGCGGTCGGAAATCGCTCGTTGAGTGCAATGGCAGAAGCCAGCCTGACTGCGAGACTGACAAGTCGAGCAGAGACGAAAGTCGGCCATAGTGATCCGGTGGTCCCGCGTGGAAGGGCCATCGCTCAACGGATAAAAGGTACGCCGGGGATAACAGGCTGATACTGCCCAAGAGTCCATATCGACGGCAGTGTTTGGCACCTCGATGTCGGCTCATCTCATCCTGGGGCTGGAGCAGGTCCCAAGGGTACGGCTGTTCGCCGTTTAAAGAGGTACGTGAGCTGGGTTTAGAACGTCGTGAGACAGTTCGGTCCCTATCTGCCGTGGGTGCAGGATACTTGAGAGGAGTTGCCCCTAGTACGAGAGGACCGGGGTGAACGATCCACTGGTGGACCAGTTGTAATGCCAATTGCAGTGCTGGGTAGCTATGATCGGACAGGATAACCGCTGAAGGCATCTAAGCGGGAAGCCCCCCTCAAAACAAGGTATCCCTGAGGGCCGTGGAAGACCACCACGCCGATAGGCCGGAGGTGTAAGCGCAGCAATGCGTTCAGCTGACCGGTACTAATCGCCCGACAGGCTTGATTTGATCCAGTAACAGACAGTGTTACAGGACACAGAAAGCAAACCATCCCAAGAACTTGGACATGCTGATTGTATTGCCTGCCCTTGTGGAACCGTCCACGTGACGTAACTCAGGTGCGGCCTCTCGCGTATTTGCTCCGCAAACACGCTGCCGGCCGCCAACCGAGAAAACTCCGCAAGCCGCAGGCTTGCTGGATTTTTCTCGGTTTGGTGGCCACAGCACAAGTGAAACACCCGGTCCCATCCCGAACCCGGAAGTTAAGCACTGTCGCGCCGATGGTACTTGGGCTCAAGCCCTGGGAGAGTAGGTCACCGCCAAA
>NZ_JBHUPT010000020.1:0-36283 GCF_049056525.1 Leisingera coralii
ATCCAGTAACAGACAGTGTTACAGACCAAATAAGCAAACCATCCCAAGAACTTGGACATGCTGATTGTATTGCCTGCCCTTGTGGAACCGTCCCCGTGACGTAACTCAGGTGCGGCCTCTCGCGTATTTGCTTCGCAAACACGCTGCCGGCCGCCAACCGAGAAAACTCCGCAAGCCGCAGGCTTGCTGGATTTTTCTCGGTTTGGTGGCCACAGCACAAGTGAAACACCCGGTCCCATCCCGAACCCGGAAGTTAAGCACTGTCGCGCCGATGGTACTTGGGCTCAAGCCCTGGGAGAGTAGGTCACCGCCAAACCTAGTAAAATCCAACATCCTCTCGAAAACGATGCAGAATTGGCGCGGGATGGAGCAGCCAGGTAGCTCGTCAGGCTCATAACCTGAAGGTCGCAGGTTCAAATCCTGCTCCCGCAACCAAAATCTAACAGATAAAACAACCCGCTAACGCCCCAAGGGGCGCTTTCCGCGTTTGCGCCGCAAACCTCAGTGCTACAATGGTGCTACGTTCCGGACCGCTAGCGGATCCCGCCGCCGGTGCCCGCGCGGTAGCGCCAGCTGCTCCCGCCAGCCGTGAAATGGCAGCTCAGCTGCAGGTACCGGCCGCTGCAAAGTCTCTGCGGACGAAGCGCTTAGATGGGCGGGTCCGCGTAAAGCGGACTTTCCTTCATAGGTGTGGTGAGGGTCGGCTTCGGGGCATACAGTGAGATAAAACGCCCGTAGTTATCCGCATTGTGCAGTCGAAGGGACGCAAGGACCGCAACGTGATGCTGCCCGTTGATATTCTGAGCCTGTTGCGGGTCTGGTGGACCGAACGCCCGACCGTCAACGACAGGGGTGTGTCCGGGCCTGATCGCGCGCTCTTTCCCGGCTATTGCGGGCGGCATCTTTCGACCAAACAGATCTCGCGGCTGTTCAAGCAGGCAGTGCTGGCCGCCGGGATCACCAAGCCGGTCACTCTGCACACCTTGCGTCACAGCTTCGCGACGCATCTGCTGGAACGCGGCGTGGATATCCGGATCATTCAGGCGCTGCTCGGGCATGCCAAACTCACCACGACGGCGCACTATGCCAGCGTTGCCACCGGCATGATCTCGGCGGCGGAGAGCCCGCTGGACGGCCTGACCGCGGCGAAGCGCAGGAAAGGCGCCTCATAGACTGCGTTGTCCCGGCCGAAGCTGGAGGTTGCGGACATCTTCCGGGGCCATGGTTCTGCCTGGCGGGCGGCCAATGCAGGCCATATCAGCCTCGACCAGTTGAAAGTGATGAACGCCATCACGCGCTGCCGCACGGCAGCGCTCGGCGGCCATGCCGCGCGTTGTGAAGACTGCGGGCATGAACACATTGCCTACAACTCTTGCCGCAATCGCCATTGCCCCAAGTGCCAAGGGGGTGCGGCCGAGGCCTGGCTGGCGGCGCGCGAGGCGGAACTCTGGTCTTCACGCTGCCAAAACCGGTCGCCGACATCGCCCACCATAATATACGAGAGATCTACAATCTGCTGATGCGGGCGAGTGCGGACACGGTGATCCGGATCGCCGCCGATCCCAAGCACCTTGGCGCACGGGCCGGCATCACATCCGTCCTGCACACATCGTGCCGGAGGCGCGTCTTCGACACGACGGGTTCGGCGATGACGCACCACCCGCATGTCCACATGATCGTGCCGGGCGGCGGCCTGTCTGCGGACGGTGCGCGGTGGATCGCCTGCCGCAGGAACTTCTTCCTCTCAGTCCGGGTGCTGTCCCGCCTCTACCGGCACCTCATTCTGGACGGGCTGGCCCGGCTGCACAAAGCCGGGAAGCTGCATTTCTTTGGCGACCAAGCCGGGCTTGCGGATCGCGCAGCCTTCAACGCGTTCCTGCAACCGCTGCGCAGGATCGATTGGGTCGTGTATGCCAAGGAGTCCTTCGCCGGACCCACGGCCGTGCTGGCATACCTATCGCGCTACACCCACCGTGTTGCAATCTCCAACAGCCGCCTGATCCGCATGGACAGCCGGAGCGTCACCTTCCGCGTCAAGGATTACCGCGTCAACGGTCCGGGGCGGCATACCACCATGACCCTCAAGACCGGCGAGTTCATCCGCCGCTTCCTGATCCATGTACTGCCCAAGGGACAGCATCGCATCCGCCACTACGGCTTCTTCGGGAATGGCAACCGTGCCGCCAATATCGCCAGGATCAGGGAAGTGCTTGGGGTCGAAACATCTGATCAGGGTTACGCGCACGACGGCACAGCCGATGACGCTGATGCACTTGCCCGCGTCCTCGCGCTGCCATGCCCCTGCTGCGGCGGGCACCTGATCATCGCCGAAACCATCGCGCCAGAACGATGCCCCAGGGCGCCGCCAGGAACAGGGAGGGCCGCCGCATGACATGCACGCCAAAGACCGGAGTTCCAATCGCCGCTGCTCGCGATACCGCTTGCGGCCAATCCGGTATGCGTGCAACCCGGATAGTAGTGATGCGAAGGTTGCCGAGCACCGCGAGACGCGGCGCATGCCCCTCAAAGCTCACAAAATCCGTGCCGAAGTTGCCTGCAACGAGCGCAGTTGGCCCTACCTGCAGAAAAAGAACCAAGGCCATCAACCGCTTCAAATCCCCATAGAGCCAGCTGGTCTACCCAATTCGAACACCGCGATTTCCCGCTTGCGCGCTTCTCCGACGCCAGGCAATGCCGCGCATCATTCAAACGTCGCGCGTGGCGTCCGAGAAACCTGCAGCAAAGGTGCCATTAGCTGCGCGCTATCATGGGTTTATATGATTGCGGAGAGGGTAGGTAGGGTACGGCGGTTGCCTGCTCACGCAACCAAAATATGAAATCAATATCAGATACTTACGCCCCGCAACCGCGGGGTTTTCTGCGTTCGGTGCCAAGGCGCTGGAAGCACTGTGGAAGCAAGCGGGGCTACCGACCCAAGCGGGACATCAGCACCCTCGGGTTTTCGGAAGTGCAACTTTTGCAAAGCGGACATCTTCGAAGTTTCCGTTGAAGGAGTTTTGTTCTTATGACAGGCGTTTGGGCACCAATATTGCGCCTGGGAATCTCGCTTTTACTGCCCCCTTTGCAAAAGATGGCGGCCCGCCCGTGCTTTCTGTTCAGAAGTAACCGGGGAAGAATGCGCGGGCGGTGGTCCGGCAGATTTCTACCGCGTTCTCTCTGCTGAATTCGTCGGGGTGGGCGTGAAAATCAGTCCACAGCCCTTCCAGCAGCGACATGATTGCCATGGCGACCTTTTCGGGATCGCCTTGGGTGCCGCATGCTTCGCACAAAACCCGGCAGCAGCTGCGCACATGGTCATGCAGGGCGGTTCCGCGGGTTTCGATGTAACCGGGCCCCAACACCTGCAGGTCCGGCTCGGCGCGGAAGGCAAAGGTCAGCCGGGCGCTGCGCTTGTTCAGCACCGCTTCTGAAAAATCCGTTTCGAACAGTGCCTGCAGGCGGGCGGCGGCATCTTCCGGCGTGCTGACCCCGGCGGCGGCCTGGCTGGTGAAGCTCTGCCAGGCGTCATTGTACTGCCGCGTCATGTGGATGGCGAGTTCGCGAATCAGATTGTCCTTGGACTGGAAATGCAAGTTGATCATGCCGCGCGACAGCCCGGATTCCTCCTGAATACGGCTGATCGTGGCGCCGCTCACGCCGTGCCGAAGGATCACGCTGGCGGTGGCATCCAGCAGGACCTCCCGGTGCAGGTCCTTGTCCACCTTCCGCTTTTTCCTTGTATCTTCGGCACTTGCCATCTGCTCGCCTCTCATGTTCTTGCCACCGGCCCGCCGCCTTTCCAACACCTTGCCCGTGATTGCAACAGATTTCCATCGACAATGAACGATCATTCACTTATGTCTTAATGTATGTACGTTCATTCATGAGAGCAACAACTCCGGACAGAGGGCCGTGATGACCAAACTTGGAAACGACTTCGAAAACTTCAAAACCTGGGACAAGGAAAACTACTTCCATCCGTGGGAAGGGCTGGAAGTTCAGGGTGCCGGAAAAGCCGACAGGACGTTCAGCGAGTACGCCGAAGGCATCTATGTTTACGACGAGCACGGCAACAAGGTGATCGACGGCCCCGGCGGCATGTGGTGCATGCAGCTGGGCTACGGCAATACCGAGATTGCTGATGCGATGGCGGCACAAGCCCGCAAGATGGCCTATTGCTCCCCCTTCAGTGAGGCCACGTCGGTCAGCGCCGAGTTTGCCCACGCGATTGCCGAGCGGGCGCCGGGTGACCTCAACCGGGTCTTTTTCACCACCGGCGGCTCCACCGCGGTCGATACCGCCATCCGCTTTGTCCACTTCCGCAACAACCTGCTGGGCAAGCCGGCCAAGAAGCGGATCATCACCCGCGCGCACGCTTATCACGGCGGCACCTATCTGACCGCCTCGCTCAGCGGCAAGCCGAGCGAGCGCCAGTGGTTCGACACTGATCAGGTCATCCCCCATTTCCTGCCCGACGTGAACGCCTTCCGCCGGCCCGCTGGCATGAGCATCGAGGTCTTTCTCGACGAAAAAGTGGCAGACTTGGAAAACGCCATTCTTGAGTTGGGCGCGGACAACGTCGCCGCCTTCATTGCTGAGCCGGTGCTGGGCTCCGGCGGCGTGATCGTGCCGCCCGCGGGCTACCACAAGCGCTGTCTTGAGGTCTGCCGCAAATATGACGTGCTGTATATCTCGGATGAAGTCGTCACCGGCTTTGGCCGCCTCGGCCACTGGTTCGCCTCCGAAGAATTGTTCGGCATCACACCGGACATCATCACCTGCGCCAAGGGGCTGACCTCGGGCTATGCGCCGATGGGGGCCGCGATCTTCTCCGACCGCCTGTTTGCGGACATCGAGGGCGATGTCTCCAAGGATGTTTATTTCACCAGCGGCTACACCTATTCCGGCCACCCGGTCTGCGCCGCGGCGGGTCTCAAAAACATCGAGATCTTTGAGCGCGACGGCATTCTGGAACACGTCCAGAAGGTGACCCCGCATTTCCAGAAGCGCCTGCGCCAGATGCTGGAGCTGCCGCTGATCGCGGATGTGCGCGGCATGGGGCTGGTGGGCTGCATCGAATGCTCGCTGACCCGCGACGGCCAGGCCAGCGCAGAAATCGACGCCACCATCGGTGCAGTGATCGACGCCCGCTGCCAGGAACTGGGGCTGATGGTCCGCCCCTACGGCAGCATGGCGATTTTCTCGCCGCCGCTGGTGATCAGCGAAACCCAGATCGACGACATGTTCGACCTGCTGACCGAAGGCGTTGAACGCGCCACGCAAGAGCTGCTGGGGCAAGGGCTGGAGCTGGAAGCGGAGCGGGCCTGAGGCCCGCATCCCAAAAGAAAAGCAAACAGAAATCCTACACGGGAGGGAACCATGAAATCCAAGCTGACAAACAGCCTGCTGGCCGGAACGGCCGCCATCTGGGGCGCCGCCGCGGCGGCAGAGGGCGAACTGGTGATCTATAACTGGAGCGACTACCTGGATCCGGCGATCATCGAAGCCTTCGAGGCTGAAACCGGCATCGACGTCACCTATGACACCTATGATTCCAACGCGATGCTGGAAACCAAGGTGCTGGCGGGCAGCTCCGGCTATGACATCATCGTTCCCTCCTCCACCGGCACCGCGCGGCTGATCTCCGCCGGGGTGCTGCAAAAGATCGACAAGTCGAAGATCCCCAACCTGCAGCACGTCTGGCCCAAGATCGCCGGCCTGATCGAGACCTTCGATCCCGGCAACGAATACCTGGTGCCCTACAACTGGTGGACCTTCGGCATCGCCTACAACACCGGCAAGCTGGCAGAGCGGCTGGGACCGGATCACCCCAAATCCTGGGACCTGCTGTTCGACCCGGAGATCTCCGGCAAGCTGGCCGATTGCAGCGTGATGATCGTGGACTCCCCCATCGACGTGATCGGCGCCGCGCTGATCGACATGGGCCAGGACCCCAACACCAGCGACAAGGACCAGATCACCGCCGCCGGGGCGCATATCGGCGCCATCCGGGACAATATCGCCCAGATTTCCACCGACGCCATGATCGGCGCCCTGTCGGACGGCGATGCCTGCCTCGGCCTGACCTGGAGCGGCGATGCCTATTGGGCTGCCGATGGCGCCAAGGAGGCCGGCAATGGTGTCACCCTGGAATACATCATCCCGGAGGAAGGCACGCTGCTGGACTTTGACGGCCTCGCCATCCTGGCTGATGCCAGGAACGTCGAGGAGGCCCATGCCTTCCTGAACTATCTGCTGCAGCCTTCGGTGTCGGCGCAGAACGCCAACTTCATTCGCTACGGCAGCGCCAATCTCACCGCCCAGGCAGAGATCGACCCGGAGCTGACCGGCAATCCCGCCGTCTATCCGACCGAGGCGACGATGGAGATGCTGACAACTCCGGTGCTGCAGGACCGTAAGACAGAGCGCCTTTACACCCGCACCTGGTCCAAGGTCCGCACCGGCCAGTGAATTCGGGCGCAGCTTCAGGGCTGCGCCTGCCTTGCGCCGCCGCGGCGCCCGCTCATGCCGCGGCAGGCACCTGCAACAGGGGAACCTGCACCAATGAACTTCCATGATCCGGCCAGTGCCGCCGCCGCCCGGGCCGAACCCGCCAGTCCGCTGGAACCAGCCCGCCCGCCCTTGATCCGCTTCGAGAATGTGACCAAGACCTTTGGCAGCTTCACCGCGATCTCGGATCTGAACCTGGAGATCCGGGAACGCGAGTTCTTCTCGCTCCTTGGCCCCTCCGGCTGCGGCAAGACCACGATGATGCGGCTGCTGGCCGGGTTTGAGGAAGTGACCTCGGGCCGCATCCTGCTGGACGGCCAGAACCTGACCGGAATCCCTGCCAACCGGCGCCCGATCAACATGATGTTCCAGTCCTACGCGCTGTTTCCGCATATGTCGGTGGCAAAAAACATCGGCTTCGGGCTCAAACAGGATCGCTGGAAGAAACGCGACCTCCAGGACCGGGTCGACGAAATGCTGGCGCTGGTGCAGCTCGAAGGCTTCGCCGACCGCAAGCCGCACCAGCTGTCCGGCGGCCAGATGCAGCGGGTGGCGCTGGCGCGCTCGCTGGCCAAGAAACCCAAGGTGCTGCTGCTGGACGAGCCGCTGGGCGCGCTCGACAAGAAGCTGCGCGAGGAGACCCAGTTCCAGCTGATGGATGTGCAGGACCAGCTGGGCCTCACCTTCATCATCGTGACCCACGATCAGGACGAGGCGATGACCGTTTCCTCGCGCATTGCAGTAATGAAGGCGGGCAAACTGCTGCAAACCGACACCCCCGCGCGGATCTATGAGCACCCGGCGTCCAGCTATGTCGCTGATTTCATCGGCAATGTGAACCTGATCAATGTTGAGCTCGCTGGCATGGACGGCGAGCTGGCGCTGGCCCGCTGGGATGGCGGCACCCGGCTGGCGATCCGCCCGCAGCCCGAGGATGTGCTGCCCCCCGGCGCCCGCAAGACGCTGGTGCTGCGTCCCGAGAAGATCCACGTCACCAAGGACCGGCCCGCGAAAGCCTCTAACGTGAACATGGTCGAGGGCACGGTCGAGGAGATCTCCTACACCGGCAGCGCCTCCACCTTCCTGGTGCGGCTTGACGGCGGAATGCTGATCCGCGCGCAGGAGGCCAACCGGCTCCTGACCTCGCGCCGCGAAATCGACTGGAACGACCGGGTCTGGCTCAGCTGGCGCGCGGGCGCCTGCGTGCTGGTGGACGCGTGAGGGCAGAACCATGAGGACATCACGCCGCCTGCTGATCCTGCTGCCCTATCTCTGGCTGGGGCTGTTCTTCCTGGTGCCGTTCCTGATCGTCATCAAGATCGCACTTTCGGACTCGGTCACCGCCAGCCCGCCTTATGCACCGACGTTCAGCTTCGACGAGGGACTTGCCGGGCTGCGCGCGGCCTTTGCGGCGCTGGACTTCGAGAATTTCGTCTGGCTGGCCGAGGACGGCATCTATCTCAAGGCCTATATCAACAGCGTGAAGGTCGCCGCCATCGCAACGCTGCTCACCCTGATGATCGGCTATCCGGTGGCCTATGCCATGGCCAAGGCGCCGCGGGACTGGCGCAAGACACTGCTGCTGCTGGTGATCCTGCCGTTCTGGACCAGCTTCCTGATCCGCATCTACGCTTGGATCGGCATTCTCAAGAACGAGGGCTTCTTGAACCTCACCCTGATGAAGCTCGGCATCATTGATCAGCCGCTGGCGATCATGCACACGGAAATCGCGGTCTATATCGGCATCGTCTATTCCTATCTGCCGTTCATGATCCTGCCGCTTTATGCCTCGCTGGAACGGATCGACGGCCGGCTGCTGGAAGCCGCCGAGGATCTCGGCTGCAGCGCCCTTGCCGCCTTCCGACAGATCACTCTGCCGCTGTCGCTGCCGGGGGTGGTTGCGGGCTGTTTCCTGGTCTTCATCCCGGCGATCGGCGAATTCGTGATCCCCGACCTTCTGGGCGGCTCCGGCACGCTGATGATCGGCAAGACCCTGTGGCTCGAGTTCTTCTCCAACCGCGACTGGGGCGTGGCGGCGGCAGTGGCCATCGTGCTGCTGACCATCCTGATCGTGCCTATCGTGCTGTTCCAGCGCCACCAGCAGAAACATCAGGAGGAACTGGGATGATCCGCCGCTTCAACATGTTCAACCTGACCTCGCTGACCTTCGGCCTGGCCTTCCTCTACCTGCCGCTCCTGCTGGTGGTGATCTACTCCTTCAACGACTCCCGCCTTGTTACCGTCTGGGGCGGTTTCAGCACCAAATGGTACGGCATAGTGCTGAGCAACGACGCCTATCTGGAGGCCGCCTGGATCACCCTGCGCATCGCCTTTGTCTCGGCCACACTGGCCACGGTGCTGGGCACGCTCAGCGCGGTTGTCATGGTTCGCATGGGATCCTTTCCGGGCCGCACGCTGTTCTCCGGCATGATCTTTGCACCGCTGGTGATGCCGGAGGTTGTGACTGGCCTGTCGCTCTTGCTGCTGTTCGTCGCCATCGGCCTCGACCGCGGCTTCTGGACTATCACCATTGCCCATGCGACCTTTGCCATGTGCTATGCCTCGGTGGTGGTCTCCTCCCGGCTGGCGAGCTTCGACCGGTCACTGGAGGATGCGGCGCTGGACCTGGGCTGCACGCCGTTATCAGCGTTCCGCCAGGTGACCCTGCCGGTGATCGCGCCCGCGGTGATTTCGGCCTGGCTGCTCTCTTTCACCCTGTCGCTCGACGACCTGGTGATCGCCACCTTCACCTCCGGCCCCGGCTCCACCACCCTGCCGATGAAGCTCTATTCTTCCGTCCGGCTGGGCGTCTCTCCCGAAATCAACGCGCTTTCGACCATGCTGATCGGCTTCGTCACCGCCGGCGTCATCACCGCCTCGCTTGTCAACCGCCGGCAGGAGCGGCGCCGGCAGCAGGACCACCGCGCGGCGGCCGCTGCCGCATGACCCGCCCTCAAACCTCAATGGATACGGCAATGCAGTACAACATGTCCCAGTTCTACATCGGCGGCAGCTGGACCGCCCCCCGCGGCAGTGCCTCGGTGGATGTGATCAACCCTGCCACGGAACAGTCCCTCGGCCGCCTCGCGCTTGGCAGCGAAGGTGACGTCAACGCCGCCGTGGCCGCAGCCAAGGCCGCGCTGCCCGGTTTTGCCGCCACCAGCCGCGAGGAGCGCATCGCGCTCCTTGAAAGGGTGCTGGAGGTCTACACCGCCCGTATTGATGATTTCGCAAAAGCCATCTCGCTGGAGATGGGTGCCCCGATCACCATGTCGCGCGAGATGCAGGCGCAGATTGGCATCGACCACCTGGAGGCCATCATCGCCGATCTGAAGGCGCTCGATTTCGAGGAAAACCTGCCCAACGGCGACACGCTGGTGCGGATGCCGGCTGGCGTCTGCGGGCTGATCACGCCCTGGAACTGGCCGATCAACCAGATCGTGCTGAAGGTCGGCCCTGCCTTGGCTGCGGGCTGCACCATGGTGCTGAAACCGTCGGAGCTGACACCGCTGTCGGCGATCCTCTATGCCGAGGTACTGCACGAGGCCGGGGTGCCCGCGGGCGTCTTCAACCTGGTCCACGGCGAAGGCCCGGTGGCAGGTGCTGCGCTGTCGCGCCACCCGGATGTCGCCCTGATGTCCTTCACCGGCTCCACGCGCGGCGGCGTCGCAGTGACCCGCGATGCAGCGGAAACCGTCAAGAAGGTCGCCCTGGAGCTTGGCGGCAAGTCCCCGAACCTGGTCTTTGCCGATTGCGATCTGGAAACCGCCATAGCCGAAGGGGTGGAGGCCTGTTTCATCAACACCGGCCAAAGCTGCGATGCCGCCACCCGGATGCTGGTCGAGCGCAGCATCTATGGCCACGCGGTGGAGCTGGCGCAGGCGAAATGCGCGCAAATGACCGTCAGCAATCCGGCCGAACCGGGCGATCACATGGGGCCGCTGTCCAGCGCGCAGCAGTATGCCCGCGTGCAGGAGATGATCGAGGCCGGCATTGCAGAAGGCGCGCGGCTGGTGGCCGGCGGGCCGGGCAGGCCGGACGGCTTCGAGACCGGTTACTACGCCCGCCCCACCATCTTTGCCGATGCTGACAATTCAATGCGTATCGCACAGGAGGAAATTTTCGGCCCGGTACTGGTGATGATCCCCTTCGGCAGCGAGGACGAGGCCATCGCCATTGCCAATGACACGCCCTATGGCCTTTCGGCCTATGTGCAGACCGGTGACAGCGCCCGCGCAGCGCGTGTCGCCCGCGCCCTGCAGTCCGGCATGGTGAACGTGAACGGCGCCTTCCTCGGCGCCGGCTCCCCCTTCGGCGGGGTCAAGATGTCGGGGATCGGGCGCGAGGGCGGCCGCGAAGGCATCCTCGAATTCCTCGAAACCAAGGTGATCGCAACGCCCTGACGGGGGCTGCCAAAACGGACCAGTGCCATGAAAACCCTCCGCCGCATCTACGACGCCCACGCCTACGACACCGAAGTCCCGGTCGGCAGTTACTGGGACACCACGCTGCCCGCCGCCCCGGCCTATCCGGCGCTGGACGGCGACCGGCGCGTGGGTGCCGCGGTGATTGGCGCGGGCTACACCGGCCTCAGCGCCGCGCTGCATCTGGCCCGCGACCACGGAGAGACGCCATTGGTGATCGACGCTGCCCAGCCCGGCTGGGGTGCCTCGGGGCGCAATGCCGGCTTCTGCGGCTTCGGCGGCGCCAAGCTGGGCGACAGCGATATCATCCGCCGCTTTGGCGAGGATGATCTGCGGGCTTTCTACAGCGCCCAGAAGGAGGCGGTGGCGCTGGTCCGCGATCTCACGTCGCCAGGTGGCATCGAGGCCGATGTGCAGGCGGACGGCGAATACTGCCTGGCTCACAGCGCCCGCGCGGCCGGCGCCCTGCCGGAAATGGTGGCAGGCCTGCGCCGCTATGCCGGGGTGGACTGCCCGGTGCTGTCGGCCGCGGAAATGCGGCAGGAGGGCCTGCACGGCGACGGGTTCCACGGCGGATTTCTGCTGCCCCTGGGCTTTGGCCTGAACCCGGGCAAATACGCGGCCGGACTGGCCCGCCTTGCGCAGCGGGCAGGCGCCGTGATCCACGGCAGCACCCCGGCGCTCTCGGTGCAGGAGCAGCCCGGCGGCACCTATACCGTCGAAACGCCGTCGGGCCGTATCACAGCGGACCGGCTGATCGTCGCCAGCAACGGCTACAGCAGCGACAACCTGCCGGACTGGCTGCGCGGGCGCTACCTGCCGGTGGTGTCGCATATCATGGTGACCCGCCCCCTGACCGAAGCAGAGAAACAGGCCCAGGGCTGGACCACCCGGCGCATCGCCTATGACACCCGCAACCTGCTGCACTACTTCCGCCTGCTGCCGGACAACCGGGTGCTGTTCGGGATGCGCGGCACCAGCAACATCACCCCCGGCTCCAAGCTGCAGATGCAGCGACAGATCCGCCGCGATTTCGAGGCGATGTTCCCGGCTCTGGCTAATGCGGAAACCGAATATCACTGGAGCGGTCTGGTCTGCCTGACCCGCGGCCTGACGCCTTATGCCGGTCAGATCGGAGACTGGCAGCGCGCCTGGACCGGGTTCGGCTATCACGGCGGAGGAGTGGCCCTGGCAACCTATACCGGGCGGTTGCTGGCAGGGCTTGCGGCCGGCAAGCCCTGCAGCGCCCCGATGCCTAAGCTTATGCAAAACAAACCCGCAACCTTCCCCATCCCTAGGTACCGCCGCCATTGCCTGCCATTAGCCTACACCTGCTACGGTGTCATGGATCTGCTTTAGGAGTCTCCAGTTTCCCTCGACTGACAATGCTCCTCATTCCTTGAGGGAATGACCCAAGTGGTGCCTGCACTTAATTCTTGTTTATCTTCTGATCGTTAAGTCTGCCGAACACTGGCTTCAGGAGCGGCGGTGCGGAAAGCTGCATGATTTCTTACCTCCACAGAACATCGCAACCAGTGCTTATTACGAATGCCCACTCAGACAACCGTCCACCAGTGCATTTACGATTGTAGCGAACGACCTGTGTGAATGGCTCCTGCATAGCAAGACATTCTTGATCTGATTTGTGCGTTTGTCAGAAGCAGTCATGTGTCCGGCCTGTTTGCGCGGTTTTGACCGCTGGCCCTGATGGGTTCCGCAAACCAGGTCTCTTACAGCTTAGCGGGCTGTGACGCCCGGGTCATTCGGCGGGGTGTCCTGGTTTTGGCGGCTGACTTATGCACCATCATATCGCGGGTCTTGCTAACTCTTTGTTTCTTTCTCTCTCAGGCTGCGGCGCTTTGGCAATGAGGTTCGTTGCGGGTGAGCACGGCCCAGACGATCCGGGCTGTCTTGTTGGCCATGGCGACTGTCGCGACACGCGCGGGTTTGCGTTCGAACAGCGAGGTCAGCCACTTGCTGGCGCGTTCAGGATGGGATCGGGTTTGCCTGACCAGCGATGTCATCCCGACGACCAGCAGTCGCCTGAGATACTGGTCACCCATCTTGGTGATCCGGCCCAGCTTCTCTTTCCCTCCATTGGACTTGTTGGCAGGCGTTAGGCCCAGCCATGCTACGAACTCCCGACCGATCCTGAACTGGTGACCATCTCCGATGCTGGCGATGATTGCAGAGGCTGTGACAGCACCAACACCGGGTATTGTGCGCAGCAAGCGAACGCGCTCGTCCTCTTTGGCGACCTGCTTCAGGCGTTCTTCGTACCAGCGGACTCGTTTATGCAGAGCCATGAGGTGCTCAGACAGGTTACGGATCACCTCGTTGGCGATGTCCGGTAGATCGAGAAATTCACCGAGGGTGACGTCGTCAGCGAACCCGATCACCCGTGCCAACCCTCTGGAGATGTAGATGCCAAACTCGGCGACCAGACCTCGCAAGCCATTGATCAGCTGCGTTCTTTGGCGAACAAGAAGGTCACGCGCCCGATGCAGTGACAGCAGGGACTGCTGCTCAACTGTCTTGATCGCCACGAACCGCATCGTCGGTCGGGTCACTACTTCGCAAATTGCTTCGGCATCAATAGCGTCTGATTGGCCGCTTTTGACGTACGGCTTCACATACATCGGCGGGATCAAACGAACATCGTGGCCCAGGGCGGTCAGTTCGCGCGCCCAGTGATGGGCGCTACTGCATGACTCCATGCCGATCAGACAAGGTTCCAGTTTCTTGAAGAATGGTAACACCTGCGCACGCCGCAGCGGACGGTTGAAAACAACTGCATCATCTTCGGCAATTCCGTGAACCTGAAAAACGTTCTTGGCCAGATCCAAGCCGATGGTGGTAACTTGCATGGGGTGGCTCCTCTCAAAGCAGACTTAGACACCTGCACTATGGCGCATTGCGACGCCGGTTGGAGCAGGAGCCATCCACCCCATCAGCTGCCCGCCCTTCCAACGGATCGCCGCAGGTAAAGTTCGCAGTTTGCCGCCCTTGAAGCAGCTTGCAGCGAGTTTTCACTTCGTCCGCAACCTGGTCACACGAGGCCAGTTTCATGCTGCGCCGCTCGGCGAGCGGCAGCTTTTGATCGCGGCACTACGGCGAAAATCGTGGCCTGATCTGGCGACAGGAGGGGATTTGCAAAGTCCGGTTCCTGCGCAACGCTGACAAACGCTGACATATGTCATATGTGGAGTGCGCAGCATCGCCTTGGGTGATCACGGCAAGCTGAATGTTCGGTTCGGGGAACTTGACCATAGTTCGTTGCATTAGAAGTGGGGGGCAGCGGGGTGTCTGCGGGCACCTGCTGAGCCGCTAGCGGGGCCTGCCAGCCGTGAAATGGCAGCGGATGTGAAACCCCTTTGTCAACACGGCCTAACTTACAAGCTGCTCAAATCCGAAAACAGCAAATTGACATCTATGGGCCCGTTGGTGACAGTCTGCATACGCATCCAGTTCTTGGCGTTGCCGTCCCGGCAAGCAACTGCCTGGCGCTCAATTTCTTTCCCCCCGATTTTGAGGCGTTCAGTGAAACCGCGGCACCAGTGTCCGGATGTGCTCTTGTAGGTTTCATCAGGGCGGACCACCGCGACGAAATCCAAATCACTGTAGTCTAACTCGAAGGTTTCTCCGCTCAGATAGCTTTCAAGCCCTTGCTGAACAACGAGGGCCAAGGCCGCTTCCCGTTCGGCGGCCAGCGTCGACACTTTATCTTGCCAGGTGTTAATACGCCAGTGGCTCCAGCCGGTTCCGAGACCAATCGCGGCGACCAAACACGCAGCTGTAAGAAGTGCACGATAGTAGCCTAATTCAGATATCCGGGAAGGAAGCGCATTTTGTTCATGAGCTTCTTTGGCTGTTTGCACTATGTCGTTGCGTAGCTCGCTAAGCAGTTCTACATTCATCGCCAAGCGTAGGGTTGCATTCTGTTCGCGCATTTCCCGGATACGGCGCGCGAGATCAGCGTCGTTTCGTTCAGCGCGCAGAATTTCCAGTTCCTCAGATGGGCTACACTCTCCATCTACAAAGCGATAGAGTGCGTCTTCGTTGGTCACGTCAACCATTGCGAAACCCCTTTATTGCAGTCCGTGCGCGAGAAAGACGACTTGTGACGGTTCCTACCGGTATCCCCAACAACTCGGCCGTTTCGGCATAGCTATGTCCTTCCACGGCAACCAGAACGATCACGGTCTGTTGCTCGGCGGGCAGGCTCCGGATAAAGTTGACCACGTTGACGAGATCAGAGTTTGCTTCCGCGCCACCTTGGACCCAGGTTTGCGATCCGTTCAACGATTGCCGATGTCTTTGCCTAACCGTAGTGCGCCTTAGCTCGCTTATGTGCAGGTTCTGAGCGATTTTGTAGACCCAACTGTCGAACCGTGTGCCGGGTGTCCACTGCCTTTGCCTGTTTAGAGCGACCGCAACAGTTTCTTGCGTAAGGTCATCGGCATCCGCTGCATCTCCGGTCAACGATCTGGAAAAACGCCGTATTTTGGGCAGGGCGTCTACTAGCAGACTGGAGAATTCTTCACTCATAAAGTGAATCCGGTTCCTTGAGGCTCATCTATATAACGCGCACGAACGGGTTTTCTTCCATGCAAAAATATATTTTGGGATTAAATCGGGGACTGCGAGCGTTGTAGTCTTCAAAGACACTCTGTTGAAGGGGTACTCCCAATGTCGAACGAACACGAAAACGAGAAAATGCGGTCTTCTGTAAGGCTCGTGTCAGCCAGCGCGCTGGCAACAGCCTTGGTAGTAGCAGCTCCAGGATACCTTCCGATGATTACTGGCGACGTTGATGCCGGTCTGGCTTTCGCGAAAGACGGTGGTGAAGGCGGTGAAGGCGGTGAAGGCGGCGACGGCGGTGAAGGCGGCGACGGCGGTGAAGGCGGTGAAGGCGGCGACGGCGGTGAAGGCGGCGACGGCGGTGAAGGCGGTGAAGGCGGCGACGGCGGTGAAGGCGGCGACGGCGGTGAAGGCGGTGAAGGCGGCGACGGCGGTGAAGGCGGCGACGGCGGTGAAGGCGGTGAAGAAGGCGACGACGGCGAAGAAGGCGGAGAGAGCGGCGAAAGTGGAGAGGCCGGTGAAGGAGGCGTTTCATCGGAGCGCAGTGGTGATTCCCTGAGCCGATCGCAGGAGGCTGCGTCGATTTCCAAGGGATGGGAGTGAGCGGTGCTCAGTTTGCGCTTGGCATTTGTCGTTTGCCCGCTGGTGTTGTCTGCGTGCGATACAGGTTTGGTGGCATCAGCCCGCAATGGAGGTGGCTTTTACAGCGGGCTGTCCTCCGCAGACAGGCATCAACGGGACGCCGCGCTGCAAAATGCGTTAGAAAATCGCCTCAGCGGGCACACGACGGTGTGGCGCAGCGCATCTGGAGTGACTGGCAGCGTAGTGCCGACCGAAACGTGGAAATCTACCTCTAACCATTGGTGTAGAAGTTACCTTGAAACCATTTCAGATCCCGGCAAGCGCGCCCGAAAACGGACCGGAACCGCCTGCCGTGTAAATCGGAGCTGGAAAGTCATGGAAGGTTAGCGTGCTAGAAATAATTCCCGAGGTGGTTTGTGACGCCACTCGCAGAGAGATGGTCAAAACTATAACGAGTATGACGTTTGTTGACGGCAAAAAAACAGCCGGAAAGCGTGCCGCTCGCGTGAAGAAAAACGAGCAAATTGGCGATTCTGATCTGTCTGCAAAAAAGGATCTTCAGGCCATGGTCGTCAAGGCGCTTAAGTCTAACAGCCGGTTTCAGCGTTTTGCACTCCCGGCAAAGATAGCAACACCGCTGATCAGCCGGTATCGATCAGGCATGGAATATGGCTTGCACGTCGATAATGCCACAATGGCTGAAGGTTCTATTCGCACAGATTTGTCTGTCACTGTTTTTCTCAACGACGCGGAAGAGTATGAGGGCGGTGAACTGGAAATCTTTTCCGGTTTTGGCCCTGTCAAGGTTAAGCTGGCAGCAGGATCAGCGGTCGTCTACCCGTCCTCGACACTGCATCGTGTTTTACCGGTCACACGAGGAGAACGGCTGGCGGCGGTTACTTGGGTCGAAAGCCAGATACGCGACCCAGCACGCCGTGAGATTCTATATGATATGGGCTGGGCGCGTAACAGGCTGGAAAAAGATATGCCTGAAGCGGAAGAAACAGATCGCGCCAACCGAGCCTACACGAACCTTCTAAGAATGTGGACGGGGACATAGAAAATTTTCTATCTGGAAAGTCGACACTGATTTCAGCGACCTGAAGACCGATCTGTCCAAGGTTTGTGGCATCTCGCAATGCAGTCGTTAATGTCCGCTTCCACCGCTCGTGACCCTTTTGGCAACAGCCGCATTTGGTTGCGGATTGGCCGTTCGTTGGCAGGGGGGCAACTTTCGGATGAACCGCCAGCCTAGGGGTGCCATACCAATCTGGAACTTCTGATTTGATCGTCAGCATCGTCAGCATCGTCAGCGCTTGGGTTTGCTGACGATGCTGACGATGGATTACACAGTTTCAATTCTGAGGATGCGTTCTCCGGTGTGGCCTTGGCGGTCAAAGGAGATGGCCACGCCCATGCGGCGCAGGGGCGGCTGGACGCGGCGGATTGCGCCGGACAGGCGATTGACCTGGCGGGGAAAGCTGGCCGGGTCGTCGGTCAGATGCGGGAAGCAGTTTCTCAGCGCCGCGTTCAGATCGGTGACTGTTCCGGACCAGTGTTTTTCCTCGCCAATGAACTTTAGGATCGACAGGGCCACCGGGTCGCCTTCGACGCTGGCTTGATTCGAACACTTGCGGTTGGCGGCATAGGCGTTCAGGAACGCCCCCTGCGGCCAGCCCAGGGCGGGTTCCGCGGCGGTGACCCACTTGGCAAAGTCCGCCATGCGCGGGCGTTCCGGCAGGGTGACGGCTCCGAGATTGGCAAGGGCGGCAGAGACTGCATCCAGCAGACCGGCAAAGATGCGCGGGGCAGCGTCGGCCAGGGCGCGGTTGAACTCGCCTTCGAACTGGCGGTCCGAGGCGGGAATAGTTGGCAGGTTCACCACGATTACCCGGTCGGCCAGATCAGGGCGGGTGGCCAGGTCGGGAATACCGTTCAGGAGGCAGGGGCGGGTCGCGGTTGACCTGCCCCCCGCGAAATCCCTCACCATGATGTAGAGTCTGCCTAACCCTTAAGGAGCAGACGAATGCGGAAGAGCCGTTTTACCGAGGCGCAGATCATCGGGATGATCAAGGAGCGAGAGGCGGCCATACCAACGGGGGAGGTGCGCCGCAGGCACGGGCTCAGCCCAGCAACATTCTACAAGCTGAAGTCCAAGTATGGCGGCATGGAGGTGTCGGAGGCCGCGCGGCTAAGGGCACTGGAGGACGAGAACGCCAAGCTGAAGCGGCTGCTGGCCGATACGATGCTGGAGTGAGCCATTGATGCGCCATTGGTTCGAGCACAATGGCGAACGTGGTTCTGAAGGATCTTCCGGGAAAGAACTGACGACGCTGACCAAGCGGCGAGAGGCAGCGCTCAAGGCGATGCGGGATCACGGTATCTCGCAGCGCCGGGCCTGCCGGCTTGTCGGTGTCGACCCAAAGACAGTCCGGCGCGAACGCCCGCCGGACTGCCCCGAAATCCGCAAGGAGATGCAGGAGATCGCCGGAAAGCGGCGCCGGTTCGGCTACCGCCGGATCGGCGTGTTGCTTGAGCGCAAGGGCATGAGGATGAACCACAAGAAGCTGTATCGGCTCTACCGGGAGGAAGGTCTGTCGGTGAAGCGGCGGCGCGGCCGCAAGCGGGCCCGTGGATCTCGCACACCGATGCCGGAGGCCGCTTATCCCAATGCGCGCTGGTCTCTGGACTTCCTGGCTGACAGCTTCGGCCCATCCCGGAAATTCCGCATCCTGGCGGTGATAGACGATTGCAGCCGCGAAAACCTGTGCCTGATTGCCGGCACCAGCATCTCCGGCGCACGTGTTGCGCGTGAGCTGGATGCGCTGGTGCGGATCTACGGTAAGCCCGGATGCATAGTCAGCGATCGAGCCATTGAGGCGCCATTGGTCCGAGGGACAATGGCGAGGGGGACAGAGTTCACGAGCCGGGCCATTCTGAGGTGGGCCGATCAGAACGCAATTCCGTGGCACTACATCGACCCAGGGAAGCCGCAGCAGAACGCCTTCATCGAGTCATTCAACGGCAGCCTGCGCGACGAGCTGCTGAACGAGGAGATATTTGACACCCTGGACGACGCCCGCCGGAAGCTGGCGCTCTGGCGCTACGATTACAACACCGTCAGGCCGCACTCATCGCTCGGGAACAAAACACCGTCCGAAGCCGACGACTATCAAAACCAAACCCGAAGACTCTCGTTATGAACGAGGGACCAGTGGGGGGCAGGTCAATCCCGG
This sequence comes from Leisingera coralii, assembly GCF_049056525.1. Lineage (NCBI taxonomy): Bacteria > Pseudomonadati > Pseudomonadota > Alphaproteobacteria > Rhodobacterales > Roseobacteraceae > Leisingera > Leisingera coralii. The sequence continues at coordinate 19,334 of NZ_JBHUPT010000020.1, forward strand.
TGTCGCACGGCAAGTTCGATGTCGAGGACTACACCCGGTACGTGGCCAATTTCATTCGCCATCTCGGCCCGGATACGCATGTTATCACCGTCTGTCAGCCGGTGCCGCTGACCTTGGCTGCCACTGCGCTGCTGGCAGAAGAGGAACCCGGGGCCCAGCCACGGTCACTGACATTGATGGGCGATCCGGTTGACCCTGACGCGGCGCCGACGGAAGTGACCGATTTCGGCAGGCGCGTGATCATGGGCCAGCTGGAGAAATTGGTAATCCAGCGCATCGGCTTCAAATATCCTGGCGTCGGCCGTATGGTATACCCCGGCCTTCTGCAACTGGCCTCGTTCGTTTCCATGAATGCCGACCGCCATGCCACGGCCTTTCTCAACCAAATCCACCGGGCGGCCAAGGGCGAAGCATCGGACCACGATGCGCACAAACGGTTCTATGATGAATACCTTGCAGTGATGGATATGCCCGCCGAATTCTACCTCTCAACGGTGGAGCGGGTCTTCAAAAACCGCGAAATCGCGCGGAACGCAATCACCGTGGCGGGCAAGAGGGTCGATTTCGCCAAGATCACTTCGGTTGCGGTCAAGATCGTAGAAGGCGAAAAGGAAAAGATCTCGGCCCCCAGCCAATGTGCCGCGGCGCTGGCTCTGTGCAGCGGTCTGCCGGACACGCTGAAAGCCAAGCGTATTGAGCCCGGTGCAGGGCATTACGGTATCTTCGCCGGCAAAAGCTGGCGCAACAACATCCGCCCTCTGGTACTCGACTTCATCGACACTCATAACGGCGCCGGCTCAGGAGAGGCCACCGCGCAAGCACGCAAGGCCTGAATCCGACGCAGAACAGACCTCAGGGGAAGTGGGCAGCTAATTTCCTTGCGTACCAGATATCGGGGCGCAGGTCAGGGCTGCCCGCGCAGCCGCCTGTTGGGCCGGCATCTCTGGAAGCTTGGACTCTTGCATGAAAGCAGCGGATACTGACTTCAGGGCTGGGTGGGGGTTGGCCAGCGAGTTCCGTGCTTTTGGCGTTGCATAATTGTTCGGGACGCAGGCCTTTGTTACTAATCCATAATTCCGCGAAGCGGCCACACGCCGGATTACGTGAAGCTGGAGACGCCAAATGAACACGAACGGAAAAGCATGACAGGGCATGATTCCAGATCCACGCAGCCGCCGGCTCAGATCCTCGACACGCTGAGCCTGTTCAACGACTACACCAAGGGCGGTATAGCGATTGACACTGAAGAGCGGATCACTTGGATCAACGAGAAATACCTGCAGCTGTTGTCTGCCGATGTTTCGCTGGAGGAGGCTCTGGGCATGCCGATCCGGGAACTGGTGCCGGAAACAAAAATGCCCGACGTCATGCGGACCGGCAAACCGATCCTGCTTGATATCATTCGTTTCGGGAACCGCCATTTTGTCGTCTGCCGCCTTCCCACCCATGACGGTGAAGGCAAAGTGTCAGGTGCCGTGGGTTTTGTCTTCTTTGAAGAGGTCGAGCAGCTCAGCCCTTTGCTGACCAAGTACCGCGATCTTGAAAAACAGCTGCGCGAGAAAAACAGCGAGCTGTGGCAAATGCGGCGCGCACGCTATTCGCTGTCCAGTTTCCTGGGAACAAGCAATGCGGTTTCAAAATTGCGGAAGAAGGCGCGGATGATTGCCACCCGGCAGCGCCCGGTTCTCATCTACGGTGAAACCGGCGTCGGCAAGGAGCTTTTGGCGCATGGCATCCACATTGCCTCTAGCAGATCGCAAAAACCCTTCATCACGGTCAACGCGGCGTCATTTCTGGAGGAAAGTTTCGAAGCACAGTTCTTTGGCCGGTATGCCACAGACCCCGGCGGCCAGCGCAAGTTCATCCCTGGGCAGTTGATGATGGCAGATCGCGGGACACTATTTATTGACGAGGTGGGCGACTTGCCTCTGAGCCTGCAGGCCAGGTTTCTGCGCGTCATTGAGGACGGTGTCATTGAAACAGGGGAAGGCGAAGGTCTGCTCCACTCGGATTTCCGGGTAATCGCCACAACCAGCCGTGACCTGGAGCGCTGCGTGCAGGAAGGCACCTTCCGGGAGGATTTGTTCTTTCGGCTGGCGGTGCTGCCAATCAATATCCCGCCGCTCAGGTCACGGATCGAGGACATCGACATTCTAGTGGAATTCGTTCTCGACCGGCTCCGCCGAGACGAGGGCAGTTTCTTTTTGTCCAACGAAGCTATGCTGCTTCTCAAGGCCCATACGTGGCCGGGCAATGTGCGAGAGATGATCAACGTTATCGAACGCGCGTCGCTGGAAGCGCAGGACGAGGAGATCGGCGCGCGTGAAGTGGCGCTCGCGCTGAACACATCGGCCGATCTTTCCCCCCATTTCGACCACGAAACCGATTGGATCCCCTTGTCGGAAAGCGTGCGCCGGGCGGAACGGACGGCAATCATCGATGCGCTTCTTCGCAGCCGAGGCAACCGCGAGGAATCTGCGCGTCTGCTGGGAATTTCGCGGTCAAACCTGTACAGCAAACTGAAAGCACTCGGGGTAGATGATCTCTAGGAGACAGCTGCACTGGCCGGGAACTTGGCAATTGAGCCGACAAGACTACTTGGATTCCATTCAGGTATTGCCGCGCTGGCTCTTGTAACCCAACACCTGCCGCCAGCCTCGATCCAGAAATCACGACTCCTGTCCAATAATCTGGAGCTGAGTTCAGCGCCTTGATTCTGAAGTGAAAAACCAATCTCACCCTAATGTTCGTATCCACAATACAGGACTGCAGCCACGGATCATGCGATGATCTCAGGCGCGGTTTCCTGAATTCGGGCAGCTATCCGTTGACGTAACCGCACTGCGTCTCTCCCCATAAGGCACGCTCGTCAACCGCGCCGCTGACTCTTTCGACCGCCAACGCCGGAGAGTGTCAGCAAGTGTTGGCGCCATTGAATGCGTGATCAGGGAGAGAGAAATGATCAAAACGCTCAAAACAACAGCGCTTGCGCTCGCGGCCTGCCTCGCTGCAGCTGCCGGTGCGAATGCCGAAGACAAAATCCGCTGGAAAGTACCGGCAGCCTTCCCAACTCATCTCCCTGCGCTCGGTGAAAACGCCGGAATTGTGGCCGGCATCCTGAAAGATGTGTCGGGAGGCTCAATCCAGTTCAAGATTTTTGAACCAGGCAATCTCGTGCCGCCGCTCGAACTGACGGATGCGGTACAGAATGGCTCCATAGAGGCGGGGTATACTTGGCTAGGCTATGACTCGGGCAAGATCCCGTCCTCCCCCCTGTTTGCCGCGCGGCCCTTTGGGATGGAGCCCTGGGAATACACCGCCTGGTGGTACGAAGGCGGCGGCAAGGAACTGGGGGAGGAAGTGTATGGCAAACGGAACGTCCACCCGGTTCTGTGCGGCATCAATGGTCCGGAAACCGCAGGCTGGTTCAGCAAGGACATCAACTCGATGGCTGACTTGCAGGGCCTGAAAATCCGTTTTGCGGGTCTTGGCGGCCAGGTCATGCAGAACGCTGGCGCTTCCGTGACACTGCTCCCGGGCTCGGAAATTTTCCAAGCGCTTGAAAAAGGCGCGATTGATGCGACCGAGTTTTCGATGCCGGCGGTGGACGAGCTGCTGGGTTTCTACAAGATCGTCAAGACCAACTACTTCCCCGGCTGGCACCAGACCTACACCGCCTTCCACTTGATCGTGAACAAGGATGTCTGGGACGGTCTGGAGGATCAGACCCGCGCCATGTTCGACACGGCATGCACTGCAACGACCTTGCGGTCGCTGTCGCGGGGGGAAGCCATCCAGGGGGCCGTTCTGCGCGGGTTCGCTGAGAAGGGTGTGACGACCAAATCCCTGCCGGTCGACATGCTGAAAGAGCTCAAGGCGCTGACGGACGCGGTCATGGAGGACCAGGCGGCCGCGGATGCGGACTTCGCCAAGGTCTACGAAAGCCAGCAGGCCTTCGCGCAAAGCTACCAGACCTGGAAAGGCCTCGCTTACCTGCCGCGTGATTTTGCCAGCGAATAAGCAAACCGGGATACGGAGCCCGGGGCGGCATGCCCGCCCCAGGCAGCCAATAGGGAGGAACAATTGATGACTGTTGAGAGTAACAACCCGGGTGCAGGCAAAACCGACTGGCTGTCAGCGCGCCTTGCAGAAATGGATGCTGCTCTAGGGGCGGTTGAACAGAGTAACGCAAACCTTCAGGAGCAACTGCGCGATCAGGGCGACAAACAGATCGCTGCGCTGCGAGCCGCCCGGGCGCAAATGGAAAAGGCTGCAAAGGATGCGCTGGACCGGAACACGGAGGCGTTTCCGGCGCTGAAAGACGAGCTGCAGCCCATTTGGGAGAGCTTCGAGCAGGCGCTGACGGTTTGGGCGGATCTGACCCAGTCCCACGAAGATGTCCTGAGCAACCAGATCAAAGCGCAAACAAGGGCGTGGACCGAGTTCTTCGACCAGTACAAGAGGTCGATTGCCGGTGCGCAGAAGGAGTTCAGGAAGACCTGGTCCGCAAACTTTGAAAATGTGGAGAATGAGATGGCCAAGGTTCAGACCAAAGCCGCCTCTCAGGAAAACTTCCCATGGTCGAAGATGTTCAGCGCAATGGAAGAAGCCCGCAGCAAAGCGGAAAAAGTTGCTGAGGATTTCCAGAAATCACTGGCGGAACACTCCAAAAAATAGCCCGCGGACCCGGACCGGACTGCGTTGCTGTATTGCGGTCGGATCACCAGCGCATGGTGTCATTCGGCCGCCCGAAAGGACTGAACCATGGTAGAAGAAAAGAACCCGCCGCAGCGGGAGGCTACTTCGCACGATGAGCCGGATGACCTTCAGTACATCGTGCATCATGCCGATCTGCCTGAAACGGCGTTTTCCCGGAGCACCGAGGGCGCCATCAAGAAATTTGGAGAGTGGGTATCCTGGTTCTGGATACTTCTGATCGCAGTGGTCTGCGTCAACGTCTTCATGAAGAACGTTTTGTCCCAGGGCAGCGTGCAGCTCGAAGAAATTCAATGGCATATCTATGCCGCACTCTTCCTGCTGGGGCTTTCTTATACGATGGCCTACGACGACCACGTGCGCGTCGACCTGCTCTATGAAAATATCTCCACGAGGGGCAAAGCCTGGGTGGATTTTCTCGGCATCCTGCTGTTTCTGGTGCCTTTCATCCTAATGCTCCTCTATTTCACCTTCCCCTTTGTCCTAAAGGCGATAAGCGACGGTGAACGGTCCAGTTCCCCGGCCGGCCTGTCCCACTACTGGATCATCAAGAGTTCGCTTCTTATCGGGCTTGTCCTGCTGCTGATCACAGCTTTTGCAAGGCTGCACCGGTGCATTGCGCTCCTCTTCTTCGGCGCGAAGGTTCCAAAATCTCCGGAGTCCAGAAAATGACGTTCGAATTCTATGAGATCATGTGCATTGTCATGTTCGGAGGCTTCATCCTGCTTCTTTTCACGGGCTTTCCTGTGGCATGGGTCTTGGGCGGCGTGGCCCTGATCACGGCAGGAGCTGCGGCATTTGTCTTTGATGTTCAGCTCGAAGACGGATTCTACAGCATGACCTTCCAGCAGATGTCAGTGGTTGTGCAGCGCATATGGACAATCATGACCAACTGGGTCCTCGTGGCTTTGCCGATGTTTGTTTTCATGGGGCTGATGCTGGACCGGTCCGGGATTGCCAACGGCCTGATGGAGAATTTCGTTAAGATCTTCGGCCGGGTTCCTGGCGGCTATGCGCTGACGGTGACCCTTATCGGTGTACTGCTGGCGGCATCGACCGGCATCATCGGCGCCTCCGTGGTCCTGCTGGCGCTGCTGGGCATGCCGGTAATGATGAAGAACCACTACAGCCCGACCTTCTCGTCCGGTGTGGTGTGCGCTACCGGTGCGCTGGGGATCATCATTCCGCCGTCCATCATGCTGGTTCTGATGGCGGACCGGACCGCCGGCGTTGATGCAGGCGGGCTGTTCATGGGCGCGCTCATCCCGGGTGTCATGCTGGGGGTTCTTTATGTTGCCTACGAAATCATCATCGCCCGGGTGTCTTCCACCACCGCGCCGGTGCCCGAAGACGCCCGGCCAATTCAAGCGTCGGACTTAACCGGTGTTCTGCTGGCGATCCTGCCGCCTGCGGGTTTGATTATGGCTGTGCTGGGATCAATCTTTTCGGGCCTTGCCACCCCCACAGAAGCCGCGGGCATTGGTGCGCTTGGCGCCACCTTGCTGGCGCTCGCCAACAAGAAGCTGGACTTGAGCGTAATGAAAGAGGTGTGCGAGCAAACCACCCGGACGACATCGTTCATTTTTGCCATCTTCCTGGGAGCAACTGCCTTTTCCTTTGTGTTCCAGTCGCTTGGCGGCGAGGAATTCATAGAGCACACGCTCAAGGGGCTTCCCTTCAGCGACAATGGCATCCTAATCTCGATCCTGTTCCTGATTTTCATCCTGGGCTTTTTTCTGGATTGGATCGAAATCACCCTTATCGTGCTGCCTTTCGTGTCTTTGGTGGTGCCGGATCTGAATGTCGGACCGGCTGACGAAGGCGCAAGGATGATCTGGTTTGTGGTGCTGGTTGCCGTTTGCCTGCAGACGTCCTTCCTGACCCCGCCAGTTGGCTTTGCGCTTTTCTATCTGAAAGGCGTGGCCCCCGAAGGTGTAACTGTAGGCCACATCTACAAGGGGGTGCTGCCGTTTATCGGGTTGCAGCTGTTCGGCCTGGCGCTGGTCTATACGATCCCCGCTCTGGCCACCTGGCTGCCCTCCATTGCCTACTGACAAGCTAATAAGAACAGGGAGAAAATCATGAAAAAGGCGCTGGCTTTTTACCTGAGCCTTCTACTTCCGGCGGCGGCTTCGGCCTACGAGCCGATCGTGGAAAAGAAGTCCTTCACGATCGCCGAATTCCGGACCCAGGGCGGGGAAACCATCAAGGACATGACCCTTGGCTGGGAAGCCTATGGGGAACTGAATGATGCCAAGGACAACGTCATTCTGGTCCCCCACTACTTTTCCGGAAATTCGCATGCGGCCGGCCGGTACAGCGAAGAGGACAAGGGGCGCGGCTATTGGGATTACCTGATCGGATCGGGCCGGGCGATCGACACAGACAAATTCTATGTCATCTCGGTGGATACGCCGGTGAATCTTGGGGTGCATAATCCTAAGGTGATCACCACCGGACCGGCCTCGTTAAATCCGGACACAGGCAAGCCATATGGAATGGATTTTCCGATACTGACCATCGGCGATTTTGTGGAAACCCAGAAAGCCCTGCTGGATCAATTGGGAATCGAAAGCCTGCATGCGGTTGTCGGTGCTTCGATGGGTTCGCTGCAGACCTATGAATGGGGCGCACGCTACCCCGACAAGGTAGGCCGCATCGTGCCGGTCATCGGCGCGGGCTGGGCCTCGGGCGATCTGATTGCCTGGCTAAACATTTGGGCAGCGCCGATCAAGCTGGATCCGAATTGGAATGGCGGCGACTACTATGGCGGTGAACCGCCGCTCAAAGGCCTGGGCGAAGCGCTGAAAATCGTGACGCTGCATGCGCAAAGCGACGAATGGTCCAATGGTGTCTTCGGACGGGCCTGGGCCGTTGAAGACGCGGATCCCGCTGCAAGCCACGACAATCTCTTCAAGATCGAAGCCGTCCTGACCGGTGCGGGCGCGGCACGGGCAAAATCTTCTGACGCCAACCATTTCCTGTATCTGGCAAAGGCCAACCAGCTGTTCGTTACAGGCCACAAGGAAGGGCTTTATGATGGGCTGCTCGCCATCGATGTGCCCGTCATGATCATCCACACCGACGAAGACCTGGTGTTCCCGGGCAACCATGTCCGCGAAACTGCCAGCATCATCCGGTCGGACGGCACGCCGGTCACCGTTGTCGAACTGGAAGGCACCCGAGGCCATCTGGACGGCGTCCTGTCACTGCAGCAGGCGGAAGGCAGTCTGAAGGGCTTTCTCGAGAATTGAACCGCAATGCGGAGGCGGAAGTGCTTTCCGGCTCTGCATCCCGTGGGCCGCGGGCTGAACCGCCCCGCTTCCACTTACCCCTACCTTGGAGTTTTCACGTGTCTACCAAAGCAGCAATCGTAACCGGATCCACCAGCGGCATTGGCCTCGCAATCGCTGAGACCCTCGCCTCCACGGGTTGCAATATCCTGCTCAACGGCTTTGGCGACCGCGATGAGATCCAGGCGATCCAGGATAGCATTTCCAGCCGCCATGGCGTCGACGTGAAGTACTGCGGTGCCGACATGTCGGTGCCCGATGACATTTCTGCCATGGTGGCCATGTGCCAAAGCAAATTCGGATCGGTGGACATCCTGGTGAACAATGCAGGGATCCAGCACACCGCGTCCGTCGAGGACTTTCCGGCCGATCGCTGGGACATGATCATGGCGATCAACCTTTCGTCGAATTTCCATGCCATCCGCGCGGTGCTGCCGCTGATGAAAGCCAACGGTTTTGGCCGGATCGTGAATGTAGCTTCGGTGCATGGTCTCGTCGGCTCCGTCAACAAATCGGCCTATGTTGCTGCCAAACACGGGGTCATCGGCCTGACCAAAGTAGTTGCACTGGAAAATGCCCGGACCCCGGTCACCTGCAATGCTGTCTGCCCGGGCTGGGTGCTGACGCCCCTGGTGCAAAAGCAGATCGACGACGTGGCGGCGGAACACGGCATTTCCGAGCAGGAAGCCATCGAAAAAATGCTTGGCGAAAAGCAGCCGTCGCAGAATTTCGTCACACCTGAGCAGATCGGCAGCACGGTCGCCTTCCTGTGCTCGGACGCTGCGTCTGAAATCCGGGGATCGGCAATCAACGTCGATGGCGGCTGGATCGCGCAGTAAGGGCCAATTTCTCAGAGTGATCTGAAATTGGCGTTGTACCGCACCGATCGCGGCATCAAATCAGGGAGGGAGACCAAGATGAGCACGAAAATCGCATCTCCGGAAGATGCCGCCATGCTGATCAGCGACGGCGACACTGTTGCCACCAGCGGTTTTGTTGGCATCGGTGTCCCGGACGAAGTGCTGCAGGCCATTGAAAAACGGTATCTCGAAACCGGGTCCCCCTCCAGTCTTACGGCTGTCTTTGCTGCTGGTCAGGGCGACGGTGCCCAACGCGGTCTGAACCGTTTCGGGCACGAGGGTCTTCTGAAACGCGGCATCGGCGGGCATTGGGGGCTGATTCCCAAGGTCGGGCAGATGGCGCTGGCCGGCCGTATAGAGGCCTGGAACCTGCCGCAAGGGGTGATCTCGCAGATGTACCGCGAGATCGCTGGCGGGCGCAAAGGCGTCCTGACCAAAACCGGCCTGGGAACCTTTGTCGACCCGCGGCTGGAAGGCGGCAGGATCAACAATGCGACGCCGGAAATGGTGCAGCTGGTTGAGTTCGACGGCGAGGAACTGCTCTATTATCCGGCATTCGGGATTGATGTGGCCCTGCTGCGTGGCTCCACGGCGGACGAAAACGGCAACCTGTCGATGGAAAATGAGGCGCTGCTGCTCGACAACCTCGCGATGGCCATGGCCGCGCGCAATTCGGGCGGCCTGGTGATCGCGCAGGTTGAACATGTCTGTGCCGGAGGTGCTTTGAACCCGAAGTCCGTTGTTGTTCCGGCGGCGCTGGTGGATGTTGTGGTGGTGGCCAAACCGGAAAACCACGCGCAGACCTTCGCCACGCATTTCTCGCCGGTTTACGCCGGTCAGATGCGAGCGCCCGCCGCGCAGCAAGCTCCGCAAAAGCTCGACATCCGCAAGATCATCGCCCGCCGCTGTTCACTCGAGCTGCCGCCGGGCGGTGTGGTCAACCTTGGTATCGGCATGCCTGAAGGCGTCGCAGCCGTGGCCGAAGAAGAGGGGGTCCTGAATGCGGTCACCCTGACTGCAGAGCCGGGTGTTCTGGGCGGCCGCCCTGCCAGCGGTCTTGATTTCGGTGCGGCGGTCAACCCCGACGCGATCATTCCGCAAAACGCCCAATTTGATTTCTACGACGGCGGCGGACTCGACCTGGCGGTGCTGGGCATGGCCGAGGCGGACGCGCTTGGCAACGTAAACGTGTCTCGATTTGGCGGACGCCTGGCGGGCGCCGGCGGCTTCATCAACATCAGCCAGAATGCAGCCAAGGTGGTCTTTGCCGGCACATTCACCGCCGGCGGCCTCAAGATCGCTATCGAAAACGGCGCGCTGAAAATCCTGTCCGAGGGGCGGGCGCGGAAATTCCTGCCCGAAGTGGAACAGATCACGTTCAGCTCAAAACAGGCCACTACAAACGGGACTGAAGTTCTCTACGTGACCGAAAGGGCCGTGTTCCGCCTGGATGAAGGCCGCGTGATCCTGAGCGAGGCCGCTCCAGGCATTGATATTCAGCGCGACATTCTGAGCCACGTGGATTTCGAACTGGATACCAGCAAGGTGAAACCGATGTTTTCGGGCATCTTCACCGAAGAGCGTATAGGCCTCGAAGACATGCTGTTCGATTTGCATCTTGAAGACAGGATCTCGCTAGATGCAGGCCGTAACCAGCTGTATCTGAACTTCGAGCGCCTGCGGATCCGCTCGTCAGCGGACATTGGGAAAATTCGCGATGTGCTTGAAAAGATCCTAGGCGGCCACGGCCAAGCGGTCGATGTGATCGTGAATTACAACCTGTTCGAAATCTCACCAGAGCTCGAGGCCGAGTACGCTGCATTGGTCCGTTCGCTGGAAGAACGCTACTATGGCAAGGTGTCCCGTTACACCTCGAACGCCTTCATGCGTCTCAAGCTGCAGCAAACTTTGACACGCTCTGCGGCACCGCATCTGTTTGAAACCCGGGAAGAAGCACGTGCGTTCCTGACACATTCGGAGCCGCAGCTTTGACGGCCACTTGGCGGCCGCAGCGCCCTGACACATGGCAGGCACATTTGGAGAAATCCGATGGAATTTGACGTTCAACCAAAACAATGGTCGCAGTTTGCCGCTTTGTCCCAGCGGGCAGCGGGCCTGATGATGCGCCTGATCAACCGTGCGGCTCTGTCGGCGCTCAGCCAGGACTTCAATATCAACGATGTGCAGACAATCTGGACCGCTTACGCCAGGACCTGGGCCAGGCTGGCGACCTCGCCCGAAGTGTTTCTTCCGGTGCAAGCGGCGGCATTGAATGCCATGTCGGATTTCTTCAGCGGCAAGTTCGGGGGACCAGACCGCCGTTTCCGCGACAAGAAGTGGGAGGCCGACCCGATCGCACGGACGCTGCGTGACAGCCACATTGCCCTGGAAAAATTGATCGAGGCATCTCTGAAAGCGCTTCCCGAAGGCTCCAAGGATCATCTGCGGGTTCAGTTCTATACCCGGCAGATCATCAGTGCCTTGTCGCCCAGCAATTTTTTCGCGCTGAACCCTTCTGCCCGTGAGCGCCTGCTGGAAAGCGAGGGCCAGAGCCTGCTCGACGGGTTCGAGAACCTGCTAGACGATCTGGAAAAGGGCGACGGGAGGCTGGACATCACGACGAACAACCCTGAAGCCTTTACCGTCGGCAAGGATCTGGCCAATACGCCAGGCAAAGTGGTGTACCAAACCGATCTCATGCAGCTCATCCAGTATGAGCCCAGAACCAAGCAGCAATGGAAAACACCGATCCTGCTGGTCCCGGCCTGGATCAACAAATACTATATTTTCGACCTGCGCGAAGAGAACAGCTTTGTGCGCTACCTGCTGGACCAGGGGCACACGGTTTTTGTCATCAGCTGGGTAAATCCTGACAAGCACCATGCCGAGAAGGACTTTAGCGACTACATGAGCGAAGGCCCGCTGGCCGCGATGGACGCCATCGAAAAGGCGACCGGCGAAAAGCAGGTTAACGTCATCGGATTTTGCATCGGTGGCATATTGGTGACGGCGACCGCTGCTTACCTCGCCGCCACCGGCCAAGATCGAATGGCCTCAGCGACCACGCTCGCGACAATGATAGATTTCCGTGAAGTGGGCGAAATCGGGGTTTTCATTGATCAGGACCGGGTCGCGGCGCTGCGCGAGCACATGGCTGACAAGGGGTATCTTGAAAACTACCACCTGCAGGACATGTTTTCGATGATCCGCGAAAACGACATGGTCTGGTCTTACCATGTCAACAACTACCTGATGGGGCGCAAGCCTCCGGCCTTCGACCTGTTGTTCTGGAACTCGGACTCCACCCGCCTGCCCGCTAAAATGCTGCTGTGGTATCTGGAAGAGATCTATATCAAAAACAGCCTGCGTGAGGATGGCGGCCTGGAGTTGAGAGGGGTTCCGATCAGCGTATCGCAGATCAAGACGCCATTCTTCGTTCTGGCCACCAAGGAAGATCATATCGCGCCTTGGAAATCGGTTTATCCCACCACCCAGATTGTGCCGGATGCCACATTCGTGCTGGGCGGATCCGGCCATATTGCCGGCGTCATCAATCCGCCGCAGGGGAAAGTAAAATACGGCTACTGGGTCTTGGAAGAATATCCCGAAAACCCTGAAGACTGGCTCAAGCAGGCTTCCCCGGCGGCCGGCTCCTGGTGGCCCTACTGGCAGGAATGGCTTGCCGCGCACACCCCGCAGGAAAAAGTTCCCGCCCGCAAACCTGGTGCCAAGGGCCTCAAAGCCCTGGAGGACGCACCCGGCAGCTATGTTCTTTCGAAATAACCGGAAAACCTAAAAGGCAGCGAGCGCGGTGGCAGTGTCCTTGGATGCAGAGGCTGCCTGAATGCTTTGACAAACACGACGGCCGGGCCGACCCGGCTAAGCACGAGAAGAAAGGAAACCATCATGCAAGACATCGTGATCGTATCGGCGGCCCGCACGGCCATTGGGGATTTTGGCGGAACACTTAAGGATATACCGCCGATTGATCTGGGCGCCCATTCCGCCGCCGCGGCAATCGAACGCGCAGGCATTCAGGCGGAAGAGGTGCAGCAGGCTTTCTACGGCAATGTCATCCACACCGAAGCCCGCGACATGTATGTCTCGCGTTGTGTTGCGTCGGCCGCAGGTGTTCCGGATTCTTCCCCCGCGCTGACTGTGAACCGCCTCTGCGGCTCGGGCCTTCAGGCTGTGGTTTCGGGCATCCAAACTCTCAGCATGGGCGATGCCGAAGTCGTTTTGGCGGGCGGCACCGAAAGCATGAGCCGGTCAGGGTACCTTCTGCCCTCTGCGCGCTGGGGGCAGAAGATGGGCGACGCACAAGCAACCGATATGATGGTCGGCGTGCTGACCGATCCTTTCGGCCACGGCCATATGGGGGTGACCGCCGAAAACATTGCTGCCGAGTTCGGCATCAGCCGTGAAACCCAGGATGCGTTTGCGGTGGAAAGTCACCGGCGCGCGGCCCGGGCAATCGAGGAGGGCCGCTTTGCCGAACAGATCACGCCGGTTGAAATCAAGACCCGCAAAGGCACCACGGTCTTTGACACCGACGAACATGTCCGTCGGAATGTCAGCATCTCCGATATGTCTAAACTGCGCCCGGCCTTCCAGAAGGATGGGTCCGTGACCGCCGGCAACGCGTCGGGGCTGAATGACGGGGCAGCGTCACTGGTTCTGATGACCGCCGAAGCCGCCCGCAAACGCAACCTCTCTCCGCTGGCACGTGTGCTTTCCTACGGGCTTTCCGGCGTCGATCCCCGCCTGATGGGCATGGGCCCGGTGCCGGCAATGCGAACCGCCCTTTCACGGGCTGGACTGTCGGCCTGCGATCTCGATGTGGTGGAATCCAATGAAGCCTTTGCCGCGCAGGCTTGCGCGGTCACGTCTGAACTCGGTCTGGACCCGGAAAAGGTGAACCCGAACGGCGGCGCAGTGGCGCTTGGCCATCCGATCGGCGCCTCCGGCGCGATCATTTTGACCAAACTGCTGTACGAGCTGCGCCGTATCGGCGGCGGGAAAGGCGCAGCAACCATGTGCATCGGCGGCGGGCAAGGCATCGCGGTCGTCGTCGAATCCGCGGTGTGAGCGATACCTGAACCATGGCACTTTTTGCCTGACGGGGCAGGGGGCGCGCGCTTGCCCCCTCCATCACCGTCAGCCAGACGACTTCGGCAATCGTTTTACACCTAAGGCCTTTCTGGCCGCGGTGGTAAGGGGACTGCAGGTCGTTTCGTTTCATGACCTGCGGTCCTCATTATGTTCTTGTTTCAGGTTGCAGAAGCGCGCTGGGAGCGGCCATCGCGGTCACTCTGCCGCAACTGCGCCGGCACGGCGGCCCAGCGCACCGCTCAGGCGCACCAGGACGACGCCCGCCAGCACCAGTGCCGCCGCAAGATAGGGTGTTGCCTCTAGCCCAAGGCTCTCCACCGCAAGACCGCCGGCGCCGGCTCCCAGCGCGATCCCCAGGTTGAAGGCTCCGATGTTCAGACCCGAAGCCACATCCACTGCGCCGGGCGCGACTTCCCGGGCGATCTGCACCACATAGGCTTGCAGCGGCGGGACGTTGCCAAAGGCAAACCCGCCCCAGAACAGCACCACCGCAATCGCCGCCCAGCTGGTGTTCAGCGCGAGGCCCAGCAGAACAAGCGCGGCGGCGAGGCCAAGGAAGATCCAGGTCAGCGAAGCGACCGGGCCCAGGCGGTCAGACAGCTTGCCCCCCAGAATATTCCCCACCGCAACAGAGACGCCATACACAAGCATCACGATCCCCACCATGCCTTCGGTCATGCCCGTGACCCCGGTCAGCATCGGCGCAAGGAAGGTGAAGGCAATGAAATTGCCACCATAGCCGACCGCCGTGATCAGATACACCAGAAGCAGACGCGGAGAGGTGAGAACCTGCAGCTGCTGGCCGAGGCCCGGAGCCGGCGCCTGTTCGAGGTCCGAAGGCACCAGCACCGCGCTTGAGACCAGGCCGGTCAGCGCCAGGATGACCACGCCAAGAAAGGTGGCCTGCCAGCCAAAGGTCTGACCGATCCAGGTGCCGAGGGGCACACCGGTGACCAGCGCAACGGTCAAGCCCATGAAGACCAGGGCGATGGCGCTGGATTCCTTTTCCTTGGACACGAGATTGGTCGCAATCGTCGATGCGATTGCAAAGAAAACGCCATGCGCCAGGCCAGTAATGAACCGCGCTGCAACCAGCGCGTTGTATCCCGGCGCAAAGGCCGAGAACAGGTTGCCCGCCGTGAAAAGAACCAGCAGCAGCAGCAGCAGCCGCTTGCGGTTCATGCCGCCGGCCAAAGCTGTCAGGACCGGCGCCCCGATCGTGACACCAAGAGCATAGAGGCTGACCAGCAGGCCCGCGCTGGGAAGGGACACGCCGAGATCAGCGGCGATTGTAGGGATGAGGCCGACGATCACGAACTCTGTCGTGCCGACGGCAAAAGCGCTGATGGCCAGCGCCCAAAGTGCAAGTGGCATGATTGCCTCCGTTTGGCTTACGAAACTTCGGCTGGACAGATAGACGCGCTTTTCTATTGTAAAAACAGAACAGACTCGAAGGGACTATTGCGCAAAATGCACGAATTGGCGCAAACAAGGGATCTGGCCGCTTTTGTTGCCGTTGTCGAAGATGGCGGCTTTTCGGAAGCGGCGCGCCGGCTGAACGTGGCGCCGTCGTCCCTCAGCAGGACAATCGCGAAGCTTGAGCAAACGCTGGGGGTTACGCTGTTGCGGCGGACGACCCGGTCCATCGATCTGACACCGGAAGGCGCCGAGGTCCTGCAGATCGCCCGGGATGTCCTGCTTCAGACAGAGCGTTTGCGCGATGTCCGGGAGGCAAGCCGGTCGCCGCGCGGCCCGCTGCGGATAAACGCCGCTGTCCCCTTCGTTCTGCATGTGCTGATCCCGGCCTTGCCGGAATTCCGCGAACTGTATCCCGATATAGACATCACGCTTTCGATGACCGATTCCGTTGTGGATCTCATCGGGGCCCACGCAGATGTCGCTATCCGGTTGGGCCGCCTGGAGAACTCGGAGCTGATCGTGCGGCCACTGGGCGTCTCCCAATGGCGGCTGGTTGCGGCGCCAGGCTACATCGCGAAAAACGGAACACCCAAAACGGTTGCGGATCTCAAGCGCCTGCAGCAAGTCCGCTTCACCACAACCCGGCACATAAACGAACTGCGCTTCAAGGGCGAACCATCGGCTGCTGCCGTGCCGGCGTCCGTCCAAGCAGACAACGGTGAGGCCGTGCGCCATCTGGTCCTCAACGGAATGGGAATATCCCGCTTGTCCGATTTCCTTGTGGATGCCGACATTGCGGCCGGCCGCCTGGTGGAGCTTCTGCCCGGCCAGCTTGACGCGCCGCCGATGGATATCTCAGCCGTTTACTTCGAGCCTGCATCCAGGTCCCGCAGGCTCGAGACATTCCTGGAATTCATGCGCAACCACCTGAAAGCCTGATGCGCGAAGACATTGCTTGCCCGGAGCCGCCGGGCGCAGCGTTCTGAGGCCGGGGGCGGCTGCTGTAGTATTCCAGATCTACCCTGCGCCATTAAAACCGGATTGTCTGAAGCTGGAGATTTCTGCCAAATTGGCTCGGCTGAAAAGGTGTGAAATCAAACTTTGGCTTCAGGCGTGTGCAAGCCGGCGGTGCAGACTCTCAGCTGGGGGGATTTCAGGACGTACATACCCCGTTCAAAACCCGTCGGGGATGCACTGCGGGCATCCCGCGTGATAACTGGGTTGCATGAGCAGTTTAGCACCCACGAAGTATAAGACTACGAACCAGTCGGCTTAGCCGCACGAAAGGCCGTTGCAATCAAGGCCCCGGCACCGGGAACTGTTTTCGGTCGACGGCACACGGCGCCGCTGGTCCGATATCGGACCAGCGGCGCCGTGTGCCGTCGACCGAAAACAGTTCCCGGTGCCGGGGCCTTGATTGCAACGGCCTTTCGTGCGGCTAAGCCGACTGGTTCGTAGTCTTATACTTCGTGGGTGCTAAACTGCTCATGCAACCCAGTTATCACGCGGGATGCCCGCAGTGCATCCCCGACGGGTTTTGAACGGGGTAT
>NZ_JBHUPT010000021.1:0-64939 GCF_049056525.1 Leisingera coralii
CTGTTTCCTGAACCGGTTTGTCCTCGGCCAGGGCGCAAACTGCGTCTTAGCTGACATCAATCTTGTATACTGACCGTTCTTCAATCTCGTCCCAGTCGAGTTCCAGCCCGAGCCCGGCACCCGTTGGTGCGTTGACATAGCCATCGGCGTCGACCTCAATCCGCCCAAGCGCATCAACCTGGAACTCCGAATAGGGAACCGGCATCTCGAAGTAATCGCAATTTTCATTCGAGAGCATCAAGTGGAGGTTGGCGGCCATGGACAATGCGCAGCCCCAGCTCTGAAATTCGACGTTGTAGCCATTCGCTTCCGCCAGCGACAGAACTTTCCGTGCCGGTGTCAGCCCCCCGGCCGTCGTCGCGTCAATGCGCACACGATCCCAGCAATCATGGCGCATTGCATGGGCAATGTTGGCCAGTTCCACGATCGAGTTTCCGGCCGGAAGGATGGTCATATCTGTGCGGCGGCGCAGTTCGCGGTAGCCATCCAGATCATGATCCGGGAACGGCGCCTCCAGCCAGACAAAGCCCATGTCGCTCATTTCCCGCGCGACCCGCAGTGCCGATTTGTGCGTGTAGTAGGCATCGGCATCGAACATGAAGTCCAGCCCCTGCCCATGAAACTCCTTATGCACCAGCCGCATCATTTCGAGGTCGGCTTCGGGCTCGCATTTGTAGTGGAACTTGAACGCTGAAAAGCCCTGTTCCCTGAGTTCCTCAATGAGGCCTGCATAGTCACCAGGACCATCCAGTACCTGCGTTGAAGCATACGCTTTGACGCGGTCCCGAGCGCCTCCGAGAAACATGTAAAGCGGCATGTTCGCGCGTTTCGCTGCAAGGTCCCACATCGCTATGTCCAGCCCGGCGATAGCGGTGTTCGGCACCGAAAGGTTGCGGAGCTGCATCCATTTCCAGATGCTTTCGCGGCGCAGCGCGGCCCGTCCCAGAAGCCCCTTAAGAAGCGGGCGCATCCCCTCTGCGACTGCCCGGTCGAAGTCGTTCTCTGTGCAAGAAAAAACACCGCCGGCACCTTCGATCCCATCGGATGTGGTAACCCGGGCAATGGTGTTCGTGGTGAGAAGCCCCGGCATGGTCGGCGACCAGGAAAAGCGGGGAACTCCCGTGTCCACCACATAGACTTGGATCCGTTCAATCCGGCCGATGCTGTCTTCGATGTGCGCGCTCATGAGTGGCTTCCCCTCGCTCCAAACCAGGAAACGAATCGTCTCCGTTGATGCGCTGAGGCATTACCGATGAACAATTGCCATTTCTAACGAATATTTTTCATCACATACCTTTCGGTCCTGCGCCGACCGCTGCAGGGCAAGCGCCAGTCCCATGTGAGAGGCTGCGGAAATGCCGATTGGATCAGCTGTGGCCGCGAACCGTGGACAGGCAGGAGATCACGTCGGCGATCTGCTGGTCCGAGGGGCCTTCGGCCCGGTGAAGCAGATAGCAGGGCAGGGAAAGGGCTTCGGCCCCCTGCACAACCTGCAGCCGCCCGGCTTCGAGATGATCGTCCACCACATACTGAGGGAACAGGCCCCGGCCGCCGCGGCGAAGCAGGTACCGCAACCCCATCATGCAGTTGCCCAGAAACAGGCTCTGGCGCTCGGACTGTGCGGTGACACTCTCAACGTAGTGCTGGTATTCCTTGCCCAGTTCCAGATTGATGAAAAGAGGCTCTTCCTGCTCGGACGCTCCCGGGGTCTCGACGTAGGCCAGCTGCTCGGGAGGGAGTTCCCGGCAGCTGACCCGGGGATCACTCACCTCCTCGTGGGTGAGCGCGATGTCGAGGATGTGGTTCATCACCGCGTCACTCACATTGAGGATGTGGTCGAAGTTCAGGGCGAACAACAGTTTGCCGAAGGATCGCTCAAGCTCGATTGTCAGGTCGACGAGAAGAGGGTCCCAGATACTCAGCTGAGCCCCAATGCGAAGTGCGGTTCGGTTCGACAGCCGCTCAGCCAAGTCGCTGGACGCGATTTTCCACAAGGAGATCATTTCCTCGGCGAACGGCTGAAACTCCTGCCCGAAGGCCGTCAGCTTGGTGCCGCCGGCCCCTCGCTCGAACAGGCGGTTGTTCACCGCCGCTTCCAGCGAGCGAATCCGTGCGCTTGCCGTGGTCTGGGTAATGCCCTGTTGCCTGGCGGCGGCGTGAAAACCCCCGGTCTCAACGATGGCGAGGAAGGTTTCGATGGCTTCTAACTGCATACCGAAAGGTATTTCACATCAGAGTGATGGAATCAATTCGTTTTCCCTTGCAAGGGCGGGCGGCTATAGTGCCTGGCCAAAGGAGGACGTGCGATGAACAACAAGCATCAGCCCAAATGGACCAACTTCGAGAATGCGAGCAAAGAGGACTTCCTCGCAGTCATGGATTACGAGGACGCCTACAACGCGGCTCTCGTTGACCGGCTTCTCGATGCGATCCGTTCACTGGATGAGGACTGGACCCCGTATCCGGTAAACCGCTACCAGCACTGCCTGCAGGCCGCGACACGCGCCCTCAACGACGGGGCGGATGAAGAGATTGTAGTCGCCGCGCTAATTCACGATGTCGGCGACATCCTCGCCCCTTACAATCACGGCGAGCTCGCAGCGGCGATCCTGAAGCCTTACGTCAGCGAAAAGTGCCACTGGATCACCAAGCACCACTGCGTGTTTCAAGGCTACTACTACAACCACCACCTTGGCGGCGACCGCAACGCCCGCGACAAGTACCGCGACAGCCCCTACTGGGAAGACTGCCGGCATTTCTGTCACGAATACGATCAAAAGGCGTTCGACCCGGACTACCCGACCAAGCCGCTGGAGTTTTTTGAACCGATCCTGAGGCGTGTTCTGACGAAGCAGGAAGGCCACCTGGAACTGCTGGAAACAGCAGACGAGAAAGTGCCCGCAGAAGGCGCACAGGGCTAAATCAGTCCCCAACTGAAAAGAAGCCGGACCGGCTGGCATCAGGCGGCGCCGGCTTCTCTTTTTCATTGCCACCGGCCGCGTGCCTCGTGCAGCGGCTGATCAATACCGCTCATCCCGGAGGGATAGGCGGGCGAGTCCCATGGCTCATTCTTACGGAGGAAAAAGTGTCCCAATCAAATCCCAACAACGGCCGGGTATCCAGGAGCGGCTTCTTCGCCGGCCTGCATCCCGGAATGGGCATGGCCGCGAAGGGCATGATTGCCGCGTTCGTGATTTTCACGATCATGAACGTGGAATTTGCCGGCGGCGTCTACGGCGCGGTTCGCGGCTGGATCGAGGGGGGGCTGAGCTGGTACTATATCTCGACAATCACTGTCATCATGTTCGTCTGCTTCTTCCTGATGTTTTCCAAGTGGGGAAGCATCAAATTGGGCGACGACGACAGCACCCCCGAATTCAGCAACTTCTCCTGGTTCGCGATGCTCTTCTCGGCCGGTGTCGGCATCGGCATCCTCTTCTTCGGGGTGGCGGAACCGATCTTCTACTTCGATAACTCCGGTGCATTCGGTTATCCGAACAACCCCCACGCGGACCTTCAAGGCCACATGGACATGGACATGCAGCGCGCAGTCGCCGCGATGCGTGTCACCTATTTCCACTGGGGCTTTCATGGCTGGGCGGTTTACGTGATCGTCGGCCTGTGCCTCGCCTACTTCGGCTTCCGCAAGAAGCTTCCGCTGACGCTTCGCTCTGCCCTGCATCCCCTCATCGGCGACAAGATTTATGGCCCTGCTGGCCATGCCGTCGACCTTCTGGCGGTATTCGGCACCGTGTTCGGCGTCGCGACATCACTGGGCCTGGGCGTCAATCAGATGGCGACAGGGCTGAAGGTGCTCTTTGGAGTAGACTCCGGTCTGCCGACACAGTTGGTCCTGATCGGAGTGATCTCTGTTGTTGCGACCGCCTCTGCCGTCTCCGGGGTCGGTAAGGGGATCCGCATCATTTCCGAATGGAATATCTGGCTGTCGATCATTCTGCTGGCCTGCTTCATGATTTTCGGCCCCTTCGAATGGCTCATGAGCTTCTTCGTCACCTCAATTGGCGACTATCTGTGGAACGTTATCCCGATGGGCTTCTGGACGGCCAATGAGGCAGGAAACTCCGCATGGCAGGGGGGCTGGACCATCTTCTACTGGGGCTGGTGGCTCAGCTGGGCACCGTTCGTCGGCATGTTCATCGCGCGCATCAGCCGCGGCCGTACCATCCGGCAATTCATGGTCGGCGTTATGTTCGTGCCCACCACTATTACCTTTCTCTGGCTTTGCATGTTCGGCGGCAACGCAATCTGGCAAGAACTGAACGCCGTTGGCGGACCCGCTGCAGCGGGCGGTGCAGGCATCATCGACACTGTGCGCGCTTGGGACTTGCCAGATGCCCTGTATGGCACCATTGCCAATCTCACCGCCAATTCTCAGATGGGTGACATGGCCTGGATTGCATGGCCGCTATCGGCACTGGCAACCTTCCTGCTGGCCTCCTGGTTTATCACCTCTTCAGACTCCGGAACCTTGGTTATCACCACCATTCTGTCGATGGGTGATGATCATCCGCCGAAGAAATTCCGCATCATCTGGGGCATTGGGCAGGGCGTAGTTGCCGCGGTTCTGCTGCTGGCCGGCGGGCTGAGCGCTCTGCAAACCGCGTCTATTGCCGCGGCGTTCCCGATATCCTTTGTCCTGATCGCAATGACGTGGGGGCTGTGCAAGTCCCTTGCCATGGACCCCTCGGCCGTGAAAGCTCCTGCTGAGGAATATGCAAAGGACGGCACGCATATCGCGCAGGAGCTGCATGCATAACACAATGTTCCGGTCCTGGAGATACACTTCTGGGACCGGAAATCCCGCAACCGAATTGGGTCGAGGTCCGGTGCAAACACAATTGCGGCAGATCGGCGAAATTCAAACGCTCAGGCAGGCGCCAACCCGTTTGATGCCAACCTCCAAGTTATTAAGAAACTCGGCAAAAGGCAAAATGACGATCCGTACGGGCCTCACGGCACCTGGGGCGTTCGCCGCGGCGGCGACTGACCGGATACCACCGCCGGAGCCGCGCTCAATCGCTGCACCGCTCTGGGCGCACCTGTCACAGAGCCCGCAGGATAAATCTGTCCGGGATAGGGGGAGTTCGACACTCAACCGATTTGTGCAGCAAGGCCCGTCGGGTGAGCCAGAGACCTTCCGTTACGCAAATCCTTCAATCAGGCCCACAGGTGCTGATCCCGGACACTCCGGCTAGAATGCGGTGGACGCGCGTGGAACCAGCTCCGGTTGCGGGGCGCTGACAGACTTGGCGGCTCCACCGTCTATTGCGGCCATGAGAAGTCCGACAGATAGGTCCGCGATGGCCTCCAGGTGCAGTTCCACGGCTGTCAGAGGCGGTACGGAGAGCTTGGCGCGCAGCCCGTCGTAGCGGGTTGCGATTCTGATATCCTGCGGAATTTTCAATCCTCTCGCCACTGCTGCCGTGACCGCTCCGGAGGCGAAGGCGTCGACCGGCACAAACAGCGCTTGGAGATCCGGATTGGCGGACAGCAAGCCGGCAACCTCTTCCGCAGCGAGAGCTTCGCCGCCGGTTTCATCCAGCTGGAGAAATGCTGGCTCCATGCCAGTCTCGCTGCAAAAGGACCAGTAGGCGGCTTCTGTCTCGAGATAGGAATTGCGCCGCTGCGCGCCGGTGACCAGCCCGATGCGAGAGGCCCCGGAGGCGCGCAAGTGCTGCAGTACCATCCGGGCGGTCGCGCCGGAATTCAAGTCGACGTGCGGGATGTCCTCACGTCCGGGCACGCGTCCTACAGATACAACCGGCACCCCGAGGCCCATGAAATGCTGCACCAGCGGGTCATCCTGGAAGGGTTCGACCAGGATCACACCATCCGGTGTGATGGCATCCAGCTGTGTCCCCGACTGGAAGGGCGGGATCAGGCAAAGCGCCATGTTCCGCGTCAGCGACGCCACCGCCGCGGTGGCCGCGATCTCCATCAGAAAGCCGAGCCGGGAAGGGCCCGCCGCCACCGAGAAGGGCATCGAGGACGCAAGCGCGATCATCCCGGTCCGCCCGGTGCGCAGATGCTGCGCTGCGCGGTTCGGCCTGTAGCCGATTTCCTGCGCGATCTTCTCGATGCGCTCCCGGGTTTCGGGATCGACATGCCGCCGCCCGCTAAAGGCATGGGAAACCGTGGTTTTCGAAACGCCCGCCGCCTGCGCTAGATCGCTAATTGTCGGTTTCTTCATCGCTGCCTCATCCTTGTGCCCGGCCTGGCCGGCGCAAACTGTTTAGCAAATCGGTTTGCACGAATCAATTTCCGTGCTAAGCCAACCCATCATGCAAATCGGTTTGCATGGCTTTTTCTTACGGTTTGTTCCGGTTTGCCCGTGGGATGGCGGGCCCCAAAGGGAGGAAAACAATGTCAACACACACGCAAACGCATAGCCGCGACCCCGCGGATGAAATGCTGCCGCCGCGCAGTCTTGCGGTTTACGGGCTGCAACATGTGCTGGTGATGGCAGCGTCGCCGATCACCGCGGTGTTCCTGGTGTCGCGCGCCCTCAACTTCGACGAGGCCCTGACGGTTGCGCTGATCAGCGCCACTTTCCTGGTCTGCGGCTTCGGCACGCTGCTGCAAAGCTTCGGCCCCCGCGGCTTTGGCGCCCGGCTGCCCTTCATCATGGTGCCCGGCGGGGCGCCGATCTTCATCTTCATGGCGATTGCCGTGCAGACGGACGTGCAGACCGCGGTGGGGGCGGTGATCATGACGGCGCTGTTCTACTTCGCCGCACTGCCAGTCTTCAGAAGGCTGATCGTGTTCTTCCCGCCGATCGTGGTGGGCACCATGCTGCTGCTGGTGTCGGTCAAGCTGGTGAAGATCTTCGGCGGCACCATCACCGGCAAGCCGGGCACGGAAGGCTTTGCCGACCCGATCAAGATCGCACTTGCGGGCGCGACCATACTGCTGACCATTCTCTGTGCCCGCTTTCTCTCCGGTACGCTGCAACGGCTGGCTGTCATGCTGGGCCTCGTTGGCGGCACGCTGATCGCGCTCACCATCGGTGAGGCGCAGATCACTGGCCTGTTCACTGGTCCGGTCATCGCGGTGCCGCAATTGCTGCCTTACGGCATGCCTAAGTTCGACATCTTCGCCTCGCTGCCGCTGATCATCTTCTCGATCATCTCCATGGCCGAAGCCACCGGACAGACACTGGCCACCGCCGAGATCGCGGGCCGCAGCGGCAATGCGCAGAACATCGTGCCGGCCACCATCCGCGGTGACGCCATCACCTCGCTGATCGGCGGCCTGTTCGGCACCTCGCTGATCATCACCTCGGGTGAAAACATCGGCATCGTGCGCGCAACTAACGTGAAATCGCGCTACGTGACCGCCGCTGCCGGCGTGATCCTGATCCTGATCGCGATCTTCGCACCGGTCAGCCGCCTGGCCTCTGCGCTGCCTGGCCCGGTCGTGGGCGGCACTGCCGTCATCGTCTTTGCCATCATCGGCGTGATCGGCATCGACATGCTGCGCCGCGTCGACCTGCGCGATCACGGCAACATGTACACGCTGGCCGCCGCGCTCACCATGGGGCTGCTGCCGACGCTGATCCCGGATCTTTATAGCCAGTTCCCGAAATGGTCGCAGATGATCCTTGGCAACGGTCTGGCCATGGGCACGATCACGGCCGCGGTGGTGAATGCGCTTTTTGTGCACGTGGGGCGCGCAGACCGTCCCGGTGAACCCGAAGCCATCTCCGTCGAAGCGGAGGCAAGCAAATGACCGCCATCAAGAACCGCCTCGCCGCTGGTGGCGACCTCCTCCTTCTGCCCGGAAAGCTCCTCCATCAGGGGGAGAGCCGGTCCGGCCTGGGCGTTCTGGTCCGCGGCGGCCGGTTCCAGGACATCGACAATGCCGAGGCGCTTTGCGCCCGGCACCCCGAGTTGGATGCTCTGCGCCTGCCGGATCACCTGATGATGCCGGGGTTCATCGACAGCCACACCCATCTGACCCAGTCGCTGGGCAAGTCGCTGGTCTTTGGCGAGCCTTCGGAGATCTTCCGCCGAATCTGGGTGCCGCTGGAAGCCAGCCTGGATGAACGCCTAGTCTATCTTTCGGCCAAGCTGGCGGCGCTGGAGTGTCTCCGTGGCGGGTTCACCACTGCGGTGGATGCCGGCACCCGCTCGGACGGCTGCATCGGCGCCCTGGCGTCCGCGGCACGGGAAACGGGGCTGCGCAGCGTGGTCGGCTACATCTGCAACGACCTGGGCGGCACCGCCAAGGTGGCGGATCGGGCCACCATCATGGCCCGCGCAGAACAGCATCTGGCAGCCTGGGAGAGCGATCCGCTGATCCATCCCTCGCTGGCGGTCTCCATTCCCGAAGCCGCCACCGACGGTATGCTGGCCAGCGTTTCAAACCTGTCTTCCGAAGCGGGCGTGGTGTTCCAATCCCACGTGAACGAGCATCTGGCGGCCGTCGAGCGCTCGCTTGTGGCGCGCGGCCAGCGGCCGCTGGAGCATCTCGCGTCTATCGGCGCATTGGGGCCGCATGTCCTGATTGCCCATTCCACCCTTGTCACCCCGCAGGAACTAAACCTGCTGCGCGACAGCGGCACGGCGGTGGCCTACAACCCCGTCGCCAGTGTCTGGAAGGGCAACGCCATTGCGCCCGCGTTGCAGATGGAGGCGCTTGGCATTCGCTTTGGCCTGGGGACCGACGGCACCCGCGCCGACGGGTTTCGCCTGATGGACGCAGGTGAAAGCCTGCAGCGGGCGGGATTTGGCCTCGCCACCGGCGACAGCTCCTGCGGCGGCGGCTGGCTCTGGCTCGATGCCGCCACCACCCGCGCCGCCGATGCGGCGGGGCTGGGCGCTGTCACGGGCGAAATTGCACCGGGGCTGGCGGCGGACTTCCTTCTCGTCGATCTCGACCGGCCGGAGTTCACCCCTTCGCACGACCTGATCTGGGAACTGGTCCGCTACGGCAGCCGCGACCAGATCGATGCGGTCTTTACGCAAGGCGCGCTGCGGCTCTGGCAAGGCTGGCCGCTGGACTGGGACGCCAAGGCGCTGATGGCCGAGGTGCGCGCGCTGTCTGACGCTGCCATCGCCGGCGCAGGCATCCAGCGCATCCACCCGGTCTCTTCCAGCCACAGGGCGCAAGCGCTGCAGCAACGGGCGGAACAAAAGTGACTATCGAGGTTATGCTGATCCTGTCGGCCGTGGTATTTGCCGCGGCCTTCATCCAGGGAGCGCTGGGGATAGGCTTTGCGCTGATCGTGGCGCCGGTCCTGGGGCTTGTGGAGCCCTCGCTGCTGCCGGTCACGCTGCTGATCCTGATGCTGCCGCTCAACAGCCACGTGGCCTGGCGCGAACGTGACGAGGTCGACTGGAACGGCGCCGGCTGGATCACACTGGGCCGGTTTGCCGGGACTTTCGCGGGGCTTTGGCTTCTGGTGGTGCTGAGCGGCCGCCAGCTCGACCTGGCGGTCGGCTGGTTCACGGTCATCGCGGCTGGTGCGGCTCTGCTGGCACCGCGCTTTGACCCTACACGCCCCGCGGCGCTGGGCGTGGGGCTGTTCACTGGGGTTACCGAAACCTCCACCGGGATCGGCGGCCCGCCGCTGGCGCTGCTTTACCAGCACTCGGCAGCCCCGGTCTTGCGCTCGACCGTGGCAATCTGCTTTCTCGCCGGTGAAGTGATTTCCCTGATCATTCTTGCCCTTGCCGGGCGCATGGAAACGGTGCAGCTGCTGGCCGCCGTGTATCTGTTCCCTGCCGTCATGCTGGGCAGCGCACTGTCGCGCCTGACCCACAGCCGGATCGGCGGACCGGGCCTAAGGATTGCAGTGCTGGTGTTTGCCCTCGTCAGCGGCCTTTACCTGATCGCAAGCTGAAGTGCCTTGCATCCAGAGGATCGGGTGCCCGGGCACGCATAATCAAACTGGACCACTCAGGCCTCGTGGCATCACCACCGTTGACCAAATGGCCGGACCTCTACGTCAAACGACCAGGCTGAGCGGGGCTGCTGGGCCACATGCAGCACCTCGACGGCGATGTCGGCACTCGGGCCGCAGATAATTGTGCAACTGGTGATGCTTGGGAAATTACCAGCCAGCTAAAGGCATCTCAACGTCTTGTGGCGAGGGTGTGAGCAAGGCACGCAAACTGCTCAATCATACAGACGAGCCGATAGCCAGCATGGCTTTTGCTGCCGGTTTTTCGGCGCAGAGCCACATGACGACCACTTTCCGCAAGCGGTTGGGCGTCTCACCGGCACAGCTTCGCGGCACTTGGAGCCTAGTAGCAGAAGGACGCCAGGGCGCCTCGTGATCCGGATCCCCGGGGCGCATTTGCCATGAGCTGAACTGCGGCTGCATCGTCTGCAGCAGGCGAAGACAGCAAGTCCGGTGATCACATCTTGGCGATCTGGCCGCCCGCAAGATGACTGCGGCGGAACTTTGTATCAGCATGGGAGGGTCCGATGCGTCTTTCGCTTAGAAAGGAAACAGCATGGCCGATCAACCCGTTAATGTCCTGCTGGTCGAGGACAACCCGCTCCATATGAAGCTTGTCGAGCGGCTGATCGACAGTGAACCCCAATTGCAATGTTCGGTCGATCTTGCCGATAACCTGGCCGATGGCCTTTCCCGCTTGGCCGCGGGGGGCATCGACCTGGTGCTGCTGGACCTGGTGCTGCCCGACAGCCAGGAGCTTGAAACCCTGTTCCGGGTCCGCGCGGCGGCGCCGGACACGCCGGTGGTCATCCTGACCGCCATGGACGATCTGAAGCTCGCCGCAAATGCGGTGGAGGCCGGGGCCAGTGACTTTCTGGTCAAATCCAACCTCAACGCGGTCGCGCTGGGTCGCGCGATCCGCTACTCGCTGGCCCGTGCCCGGGCGCGCACCGCGGAATGGGATTCCCCGATGTTCCGCCTCGCCCAGCAGCAATTCCTCAAGGCGGCGCAAATCATGGAGCTGGATGACAACATCCGCCAGCGGCTGCTGTTCCCGCAGCGCACCCAGGTGGTGTCCTTCCCGTTTTTCCGCGACGACCGCAGTCAGGTGGAGACGGTGTTCGGCTACCGCGTTCAGCATGTGCTGACGATGGGGCCGACCAAGGGCGGTGTGCGCTACCACGAAGACGTGGACCTGGGCGAGGTCGCGGCCCTGGCCACCTGGATGACCTGGAAGTGCGCCTTGATGAATCTGCCTTACGGCGGCGCCAAGGGCGGCGTGCGGGTCGATCCCACCGGGCTGTCACGGCATGAGCTGCAGCGGCTGACCCGCCGCTATACCACCGAGATCATTGATATCATTGGCCCGGATAAGGACATTCCCGCCCCCGACATGGGCACCAACGAGCAGGTAATGGCCTGGATGATGGACACCTACAGCCAGCAGGTGGGTTATTCCGTGCCGACAGTGGTCACCGGAAAGCCGGTGGTGCTTGGCGGGTCGCTCGGCCGCCGCGAGGCCACCGGGCGCGGGCTGGTTTACATGATCGAAGCAGCCGCCCGCCATACCGGGCTCGACCTGCAGGCGGCGCCTGCAGTGGTTCAGGGCTTTGGCAATGTCGGCAGCTTCACGGCGAAGTTCCTGGAGGAGGCCGGGGCGAAGATCGTGGCCGTCAGCGATGTGTCGACCGGTCTTTATAATCCCAATGGGCTGCCGGTTCAGGCGCTGATGGATTACGTCGCGGAGCACCGGGTACTGAAGGATTACCCCGAGGCCGATCACGTCACCAATGCCGAGCTGCTGGAAACCAAATGCGATGTGCTGGCGCTGGCGGCACTGCAGAACCAGGTCACGGCCGAAAACGCTGAGCGGATCGACTGCAAGATCCTGGCAGAGGGCGCCAATGGCCCGACGACCCTGGAGGCTGATGAAATCCTCAACGAGAAGGGCGTCATGATCGTGCCTGACGTCCTGGGCAACGCAGGCGGCGTTACAGTGTCCTACTTCGAGTGGGTGCAGGGCACCCAGAACCTGACCTGGAGGCTGGACGAGATTAACGGCCGGCTCCAGGAAATCATGCTCAACGCCTTTGAGCGCACGGTAGCGCGTGCGGCGCGCGATGGGCTCGATATGCGCACCGCGGCGCTGGTCGAAGGTGTCCAGCGGGTGACCGATGCCAAGCTTTTGCGCGGCCTGTTCCCGTAGGAGGGCAGCAAAAAGCGGCATCCTCACCGGCCCCGGCTGTTGGAGGCTGGCCAGATGACGGATTCAGCAAAACCTTCCGGTCCCGCCATTGGCGAACAGGCGTCGCTTGCGAGCCGCATTTTTGTCCGGGGCCGGGCGTGGGTGATCGGCACCGTCGGGCTGCTCAGCCTGGCACTGACGCTGATCGTCTGGCAGGCGCTTCTGAAGGAGGAACGCGAAACCGCGGCGGCTGAGTTCGACCGCGCCGCCGCGCGCCGGGTGGAGGCCGTCAAACGGCAGATGCTGCAGGGCGCAGCTGTGATCGATGCGCTGCACGGGCTCTATGCCAGTTCACGCTCGGTGGAGCGCCGCGAGTTTCAGATCTTCGTGCGGCCCTTTCTGAACGATCAGCCGAACATCGAACTCGTGCTGTTTGCGCCCCGGGTTGAGAACAACTTGCTGCCTTTCTGGGAGAATTTGGGCGCCGCGCAGCTGAAGGGGCCTTATGACATCTATCAGAGCGGACCGGATGGATCGCGCATGCACCCGCAGCCGCGGGAGGCGCATTTCCCGGTCTTCTTCGTCGAATCCCGCCGCAGTGCAGCACTTGGCACCCTTGGCTATGATCTGTCGTCCGATCCGGTGTTTCTCAAGGTGATCGAGCAGGCCCGAGACGGCGGCGGGGCAGTGGCCAGCCCGCATATTACCATGCCCGGCCTGGCCGCAGGGCAGTCACGCATCGCAATCGCCGCCCCGTATTTCACCCGCTCCGGCCCTGCGCTGCGCCGCGAAGAGCTGCAGGGCGTCGTGGCCGTGGTTCTGCGGGTGAGCGATATCCTGAAGGACGCGCTGGACAACTTCCCCGGAGACGGTGTCGAAGTCTACCTTACCGACAGCGAAACCGGTGAGAGCTTCCAATTGCCAGAGCGCCCTGCAGGCAGCAGCACAGAGGACCGGCAAACTGCCGATCTCGCCGCCCTGGCTGCCGCGGCCGAACTCAGTTATTCGGCCAGGTTTGATCTGCGAGGGCGGAGCTGGACGTTTCTGGCGGTCCCGGGTGAGGATTTCCGGCCCAAGGTATGGCCGACCGATGCGGCTATTGCTTTGACAGGCGGCCTCGCCGTGACAGCCATCCTGGTCGTCTTCCTGGCATCCCTCAGCCGGCAGATCGCCGAACGCACCCGCGCCGAGGCCTCTCTGCGGGAAAGCTCAGCGCTGCTGAAATGCAACCAGACGATCACCCGGGCGGCCAACGAGGCGGAGAGCATCCGGGATGCCTTCCGGGTCGCGCTCGATGAGATCTGCACCCACACAGGCTGGCCGGTAGGGCATGTCTATCTCTACGATGAGGATGCGGGCGACCTGGCGCCATCGGACATCTGGCACCTGGCGGACCCAGATGCCTTTGAAACCTTCCGCAAGGTGACCTGCGCAACCCGCTTTAAGCCTGGCACCGGCCTGCCCGGACGGGTGTTCAGCAGCGGTGAAGTGGCCTGGATCCCCGATGTGAACCGCGATCCCAACTTCCCGCGTGCCAAGCTGGCCAAGGAAATCGGGGTAAAAACGGGTGCAGGCTTCCCCGTGACGCACGACGGGTGCGTTGTCGCGGTGCTGGAATTCTTTTCGAGCCGCGTGGAAGAGAAAAATCCGGCCCTGCAGGACGTGATGGCGCAGGTGGGGACGCAGCTGGGTATTGTGGTTGCCCGGCAGCGCGCCGAAGCAGAGGTGCAAGAGGCGCGTGCCCGGGCCGAATATGCCAGGACACAGCTGGTGGATGCGATCGAGTCGGTCGAAGAGGGCTTTGTCCTCTATGACGCTGACGACAGGCTGGTCCTGTTCAACTCGGTTTTCCGGGAGAAGTTCTTCCCGCAGGTGGAAAAGCTGGAACCGGGGATGACCTTCGAGGATGTGCTGCACGCGGTGTTCAGAGCCGGGCTGGTTGAGACAGGGGATGTCAGTGAAGAGGAGTGGATTGCAAACCGCCTGGCCGTCCACCGCAATCCCGGCAAGCCCATTGCCATTCATCACACCACCGGACGCTGGCTCTGGATCAGTGAGCACAAGACCCGCGACGGCGGCACTGTCAGCGCCTATACGGATATCACCGAATTGCAAAGGCACCGCAGCCAGCTGGAAGAGCTGGTCGCGGCCCGCACTGCTGAACTTGAACAACGCACAGGGGAACTGCGCCGCTCGCATGCCGAGCTGGAGACGGCGCGCGACGCGGCGTTGCAGGCAAGCGTGGCCAAAAGCCAGTTTCTGGCAAACATGAGCCACGAAATCCGGACGCCGCTCAATGGCGTGATCGGGATGGCCGAGCTGCTTTGCGGCACCGACCTCACACCGCAACAGAGCGAGTATGCCCGGATCATCATGCGCTCTGGCGACACCCTGCTGAGTCTCATCAACGATATTCTCGATTTCTCCAAGATCGAAGCAGGGCGGCTGGAGCTGGAGTCGGCCCCCTTCCGGCTGCGCGATCTGCTGGGCGATACCCTGCAGACGCTGGCCGTGCGCGCGGGTGAAAAGGGGCTGGAGCTGGCCCATCACATCCCGCCGGAGGTTCCCGACAGGGTGGTCGGCGATCCGACACGCTTGCGCCAGATCATCGTCAACCTGGTTGGCAATGCCATCAAGTTCACCGATACGGGGGAGGTGGTGGTGGATACCCGGCTGGCCGGCCTCACCGAAACAGGGGTGACGGTGGAATTCGAAGTGCGCGACACCGGCATCGGCATACCCAAGGAACAGCAGGAAAAAATCTTCGAGGCATTCGGACAGGCCGACACCTCGACCACCCGTCAGTATGGCGGCACCGGGCTGGGCCTTGCGATTTCGGCCCAGCTGGCCCGCAAGATGGGCGGGGAAATGACGCTTGACAGTGCGCCGGGCAAGGGCAGCGCCTTTTCCTTTGCCGTGGAGATGGGGCTGGCCAGCGAGGACGACCTGCCGCGTGCGGCAGTGCCCAAGGAGTTGCACGGTATGCCGGTGCTCGTCACCGACGACAACGCGACCAACCGCAAGATTCAGGCGGAAGTTCTGGAAAATTGGGGCATGACGCCGGTGCTGGCAGACAGCGCGGCCGGCGCGCTGGCCCGCTTGGACGCAATGATCTCCCGCGGCACCCAGCCGCGGCTGGCGCTGCTCGACCTGATGATGCCGGAGATGGACGGCATGGCGCTGGCCGCAAAGATCCGCGAACGTCCGGCGCTGGATGCAATGCGTATTCTGATCATGTCATCCGCCGGCTACTCAGGCGGCGAAGCACGCCTGCGTGAGTTGAAGATTCACCGGATGCTGGTCAAGCCGGTGAAGCAATCCGACCTGCTGAACGCCATTCTCGCGGCAATTGGCACCTCTGTGCGCGAGGCTACGCCGCATCCGGCCCCGGCCGATGCCGGCGTGGCACCGCTGAAGATCCTGCTGGCCGAGGATGGCACGGTCAACCAGAAGGTCGCCATCGATCTGCTGACCCGTCGCGGCCATAGCGTGGACTTGGCCGAAAATGGCCAGGAGGCGGTCGAAGCCACCGCACGCAACAATTATGACCTGGTGCTGATGGATATGCATATGCCGGTCATGGATGGCGTCGCTGCCGCCAAGGCGATCCGCGCCCGTGAACAGGCGGAGGACCGCCGGCTGCCGATCATCGCCTGTACCGCCAGCGTGACACCGGCGGACCGCGAGCGCTGCGCCGAGGCCGGGATGGACGATTTTGTCGGCAAGCCCTTCCGGGCTGACGGCCTGCTGCGCGCCGTTGAACAGACTGTCCGTGGCGCCGCAGCGCAACAGCCGGCGCCGGCAGCTGATCCGCCGGAGGCAGCACCCGCCGA
The DNA here is from genome assembly GCF_049056525.1 of Leisingera coralii. Taxonomy (NCBI): domain Bacteria; kingdom Pseudomonadati; phylum Pseudomonadota; class Alphaproteobacteria; order Rhodobacterales; family Roseobacteraceae; genus Leisingera; species Leisingera coralii. The sequence continues at coordinate 15,944 of NZ_JBHUPT010000021.1, forward strand.
TGCCGCGCCGGCCCCTACCGCCGCCAGTCCGGAGGTGGTCGATTGGCAGGATGCCTTGGCCAAGCTGGGCGACGAAGGCTTGCTGCGGGAGATGGCGGAACTATTCCTGTCGCAAGCGCCTGACCTGGCAGCTGGTATTGAAACCGCGCGCCGCAGTGAAGACGCTGAAGAACTGCGGCGCGCGGCACATACACTCAAGGGGTCGGCCGCCGTCGTCAGCGCCACGGCAGTGGCCGAGGCGGCGCGGCGGCTGGAAGATCTGGGGCGAGATGGTCGTCTGGAAGACGTGCCGCCAGCGCAGCGTGATCTCGCTGCAGAATTGGAGCGCTGCGAGGCAGCGCTCAAGAATATCCTTGCTCAGCCAGGGTAGCTGCTCGGTTCTCCCGGGATCGCTGCTTATTTTGCCATCAGCCCCGGCAGCCAGGTGCCGACAGCGGGCTGCCAGACAATCAGCGCCAGCACCGCCAGCTTGATCACCAGGAAAGGCGTGACCGCGGCATAGATATGCTTCATCCCGATGCCCTCGGGCGCCACCCCCCGCATCACAAAGAGCAATAGCCCGAACGGCGGTGTCAGAAGACCGATCTCCATGGTCAGCAGATACACCACGCCCAGCACCAGCTCGTTGATTCCCATCTGTGCGGCCAGCGGCACAAATACCGGCACGGTCACCATCAGCATCGAGACCTGATCGACGAAGCAGCCGAGCAGCAGCAGGATCACGATCATGCCGATCAGCACCATGGTGGGGGTCGGATCCACCGCGTTGATCGCCTTGATCAGCCCGTTGGTAGCACCGCTGAACGACAGCACCTGGGCAAAGGTCTGGCTGGCGGCCATGATGAACAGGATCATCACCGACAGCTTCACGGTTTCCATCAGCGCCCTGCCAACCTTTTCAAAGGACAGCGACCGGTAGGCCGCGCCGGTGGCGAGCGCGGCCAAGCAGCCGAGCGCGGCAGATTCCGTTGGCGTTGCGAACCCCAGCAGCAGGCTGCCGATCACCACGGCGAACAGCACCGACAGCGGCGCCACATAGATCAGGAAGGGCCGCCAGCGCTGTCCCAGGGTCATCTGCGGCAGATCGTCGGGCGGCGCCGCCTTGGGGTCGAGCAGGCTGCGGCCCACAATGTAGACCACAAAGGCCGCCGCCAGCAGCAGCGCGGGCATGACACCCGCCACCAGCAGGCCGGCGATGGAAATCCCCGCTAGGCTGCCGACTAGAACTGCCAGCGCCGACGGCGGGATGAGCATGGCAATGGCGCCCGAGGCCATGATCGGCCCCATCGCCATGGTCGGGTGATAGCCCCGCTGCAGCATCCCCGGCATCAGGGTCGATCCCAGCATGGCGGTATTGGCGATGGTCGACCCCGACAGCGCGGCAAAGATGGTGCCGCCGAACACGGTGACCACCGACAGCCGCCCGGGCACCCGTGTGACCACCCGCTCGATCGCGTCGATGGCGCGGTGGGCGATGCCGGTCTGGAACAGTATTTCGCCCATCAGGATGAACAGCGGGATCGGTGCCATCTGGAAATTGGCCACCGACTGGGTTGCGTTGCGTGCCAGCTGTAGCAGGCCGCGGTCGCCGCCCAGCACCTCGTAAGCGCCGATCATGGTGACGGTGATGAAGGCAAAGGCCACCGGCAGGCCGATCAGCAGCAGCGCGGCCAGGCCGCCCAGCATCAGTGAAAGGGTGAGGATCCAATCCATCGGCAGTCCTTTCAGAGGCCGGAGAGCGGCGCGTCTTCCGTCGCGGGGCGGAAGATCTTGCGCAGGAATTCAAGGGTGCAAAGCGCCATCGACAGCGGCAGCACCGTCAGCGTCCACCATTCCGGGAAGGTGAAGGCGGTGCGCACCATGGAGCCGCGGGCGAAGGATTGCATCAGCGCCTGCAGCCCGGCCCATCCCAAGACGGCACAGGTGGCAGCGCCCAGCAGGCAGGCCGCCAGTATGACCTTGCGGCGGGCACGCGGCGGCAGGCCGTGGGTGATCAGGTCGACCTGCACATGGGCATTCTGGCGCAGCACCCAAGGGGCACCGAGGAAGGCCGCCGCCATCAGCCCGTATTCGATGGCGTCGAGCGCGCCGTAGATCACCGGCAGGCCGAGATTGCGCAGCAGGACATTGAGCGGGATCACCAGGGTGATTGCGGCGAGGATGGCAGCGCTGAGCACGGCCAGGCCGGTGAGCAGGGCGCCGAAACTGCGGTCAAAGCGGGTCATGGGCAAGGAAGCGGGGCGGCGCCGGGCCGCCCCCGTCCCATCACTTCAGCAGGCAGGCCTGCAGCTTTTGCGCCAGCTGCGGGTCTGTCTTCATCACTTCGCCCCAGCCTTCGGTCTGTGCGGTCGTGCTCCACAGCTTGCCGTTCTCGCCCTCCAGGGTGATGGTCTTGATCCCGGCATCGGCCTGGGCTTTGGCCTCGGCCTCGTTGCGGGCGATGTTCTCGGCGTTCTGCTCTTCGATCCAGGCAGCGCCTTTTTCCAGCAGGGCGCGCTGCTCATCGCTGAGCCCGTTCCAGCTGTCGAGGTTCACCAGGAAGTTCACGTCCACCTGGTAGAAGCCCGGGTCAACGCGATAGGCGGTCTGCTCGTGCCAGCCGAAGTCCAGCACGCCCTGGCTGGGCCAGCCGTAACCGTCGATCGCCCCGCGCTCCAGCGCGGTATAGACCTCGCCCGGCGCCGTGCGCACCAGGGTGGCGCCCAGTTTTTCGAACATGGCGCGGTAGACCGGCGTGGTGCGGATGGTCAGGCCTGTCAGATCCGGTCCTTCCAGCGGCTTGGTCAGATATAGATGATAATTCATGTGATCGCCCACGCGAGCGAGGTATTTCACTCCCATCTGATCCTGGTGGATCTGGTCGATCAGCTCATAGCAGCCATTGGCGCGCTGGTCCTGAATGGTATTCTGCGCCAGGTGCAGCGCGTCGCCTGCGGGCAGCAGGTTCGGGTAGTAGGCGGTGGTGTTGTTGGCGATGTCGACGATCCCCGCCTGCACCGCGTTGCCCAGTTCAAAGGGCGGCACGGCTTCGGGACCGCCGAGCAGGTCGATCTGAACAACCCCCTCTCCGTTTTCGTTCACCCAATCAACGAAGGCTTCGAAATCGCGGGAAAAAGTTGTTCCGGTGGCAAAGGCGGTCACCGCTTTCAGCGTGACCTCCCCGGCTTGCGCGGAAGCGGCGGCGAGTGAGGAGGCCCCCAGAATGGCGGCGGCGGAAAGTGTGCGAATGGTCATGTCGGTCTCCCTGGCTGTGTGGCGGCGCGCAGACCGGGTGGTTTGCAGTCCCTTGTTTTTCCGGGCGCCCTTGGAAAAGCCTAGGTCTAGGCTGCCTCACCATCAAGCATGAAGTTTTAAGCTTCAAGTAAGTTTATATGCAAACGCATAAAAAAGTTTCAAAGAGCAGCTGTTTCGGGTGGCTGACGGGCACAGTGATTCGGCGTTCTCTGTTTCCGGGCCATGTCAGAACAGCGGAAAGCGGCCTCTCTGGAGCTGTCGCACGCACGCCCATACTCGGCCCGGCGCTGCTTGCCCCGGGTTGATCAAACCTGTTGCGCTGCGCCGGAGAGGCCGGTTCCTGGGCCACCGCGGCGCGCAGGACGGGATCCTGCCGAGCAAACCGGGTCAGCTATGCCGCGAAGCTCTGGATCGTCTTGATCGCACCGTCCAAAGCCTCGCCCTTTTCGTCCTGCAAAGCGGCTTCGCGCAGGCGGGCCACCCATTGCGGACCGTCTTCCCGGGCGGCCACCATGGTGGCACCCGCCATCACCCGGTCGAATTTGGAATGACCGCGCGCGTGGGTGTCCGAATACCCCTTGATCAGGCGGCGGCAGCGGATCACTTCGACCGCCATGCCATAGCTCTGCGGCAGATGGCTAAGCGCGGCGGTGAGCCATTGGTCCAGATGCGCCTGCTCCTGCGCGTGGCGCAGGCTGCGGCGGCGCCAGCCGCGCAACCCGCCAAGAAGATAGAGCATCAGGAACCCGCGGAGACTGTCCGTGCGGATGCGGTGGCCCTTGTTGAACAGCCTGTCGAGGCGGGCCATCCACCTCGGGCTGCTTTCCACCCGCGCGCCCAGGCGGGCGGGGAGCAGGCCTGCGATCTCTTCGGCGCGGGGGTGCAGGTAGTCGGTGAGAGTCATCAGCTTGTGTTGCGATCCCATCTGGCTCTCGATACGGCCAAGGCGGCTGCTTCGGGTCTTGAGGTCGGCAACCCGGATCACGTCATCATAAGCCATTGCATTGGCGATGTATTTCGCCGCTTCACGGCTGAGCTCATACTCTTGGTCTGCGCTGTCGCGATCCAGCACGCCCTGCAGCCGGTCCAGGTATTCGGTCCCGTAAGCCGTGTCCTGAAAATCCACGACCTTGCGCAAACCCGGAGCGGCCATTTCCTGCACCGCGGCGGGCAATTGAGAAACACGCGCCGCCAGCGCGTTCCAGGCGCGCAGGGCTTTGCCTGGTCCTTGGGGCTCTGCCGGGGCTTCCGTGGCGGGCCCCGCTGCCGGCAGTTCGCCTTGCTCCGCCAGGTCATGACCGGCGGCAAAGGCCCGCAGGCTGGCCTCGACCCCTTTGCCGCTTGCACGGATCGCCTCTTCGAAGGCGGACCGGGGGAAGGGCAGGGCGCCGGAGCCTGCCAGGGCGCCAAACAGCGAGGCAGAGATCACCGATCCCACCCGCACCGCGGCGCTGTCCATGTCGGCCATCACCAGCTTCTTGGCCGCGGTTTCCGCGGCTGCGCGCACTTCATCCGCATTGGCAATGCCGTCACCGGGCACCATCTTCTCTGAGACGGCCAGCGCGCGGTGGGTCGAGGCGATCAGCGTGGTGCGGTCCGGGGTCACGAAGCCGCGCATGATGGCGCGGCCGGCTTCCATCATCTCCGCAGCGATCATCACATCGACGTCACCCGGGGCCGGCGCCAGTGAGAACACCGGGTGCGCCACGCTGCCCGGCGCCATCTCGATGTAATAGATGGTGGCCCCGGTGCGCTGGGCGACGCCGGCAACGCTGGTGGCCTGGGCGCTGTATCCCTGGCTGCGGGCGAGGGCCTCGATCCAGTTGGTCAGCACCCCGCCGCCTTGGCCGCCGACGGCGAGAATGGCCAGCTTGATGACACCCTGCAGGCCCGGGGTGGCCGGGCGGGCGGCGACCGGCAGTTCGATGGTCATGATGCGGTCCTCCCGGTGGCGGTGCCGTTGAAGGTCAGACGCCGCGCCGCGCGGCGGGTCTGGAGCCAGGAAATCACCCGGCTGCGCAATCCGGCGGCCCAGCGTTCAAAACCGCTGGGGTTATGCACTACGCGCGCCTCGTAGAACGAGGGGCAGAGGATGGCCGCATCGGCCACCTCGCCGCAGTTGCCGCAGCCGACGCAGGACTGGTCGATATGCGCCACCGGGTCGTCGCGCAGCGGGTCGTCCAGCTTTTTCAGCGACAGCGACGGGCAGCCGGACAGGCGGATGCAGGCGTGATCGCCGGTGCAGACGTCCTCATCGACGCCAAATCGGGGGATCTCCACCCGCGCGCCGTCCTTGATCGCCTTGTTGCGCTGCGGCTTCTCCCGGCGCTGCCGGTTCAGCATGCATTCGGAGGAGGCGACGATCACCTTGGGGCCGTCGTAATCGGTGGTCAGCGCCTCGCGGAGGGTCTCGCGCATCTTTGTGACGTCATAGGTCCGGTCGATCTGCCGGATCCATTTGACGCCCGCGCCCTCCAGCGCCTTGGTGATCGGGTTGTTGGTCGATTTGCTGGCGTTCTTTGCGCGGCTGGACGGGATGTCCTGGCCGCCGGTCGCCGCCGAGTAGTAGTTGTCGACGATGATCGCCACGCTGTCCGACTTGTTGAACACCATGTTGCCGATCGAGCTGCTGAGCCCGTTGTGCCAGAACCCGCCATCGCCAATGATCGAGATCGCGCGTTTCTCGCCGCCGCCGTCGAATGCGGCGTTCGACGCGGGTCCCAGCCCGTAGCCCATCGTCTGCCCGCCAATCTCAAACGGCGGCAGCGAGGCAAACAGGTGGCAGCCGATGTCGGCGGAGATCTGGTGCTTGCCCAGCTCCTGCTCGACCAACTTCATCGAGGCAAAGATCGGCCGTTCCGGGCAGCCGGTGCAGAACCCAGGGGGGCGGATCGGCACGGTCTGGCTCAGGTCCGGGATCTCTGGCTGTGGCGCGTTCGGCGCCAGAATTTGGCTGGGCAGCAGGTGGGCGGCGTATTTGCGGAAGAAATCATCCAGCCCGTCCATCATCACCTGGCCGGTGTATTCGCCCGCCTTCGGAAAGATGCCCTTGCCCTCCAGCTTTGTCTGGCTGCCCGCCTTGTAAAGCATGGCGCCCAGCTGCTGTTCGATGAATTCGGGCTGCCCCTCCTCGATCATCAGCACCGCCTCCTTGCCCTCGCAGAAATCCAGGAGGTCGCTTTGCACCAGCGGGTAGGCCACGTTCATCACGTACAGCGGCACCTCGGTATTACCGCTGATGTCCGCCAGCCCCAGCCTCTGCAGCGCGCGGATCACGCTGTTGTACATGCCGCCCAGGCAGATCAGCCCGGCCTTGCCGTCCTGCGGGCCGAAGCGTTCATTCAGCCCGTTTTCAAGAATGAACTTCGCCGCCGCGGGCCAGCGGTTTTCGATCTTGTCGTGCTCGTGCTGATAGGACATCGGCGGCAGCACCACACGCTGGAAATCGCGCTGCGGATTGGAGAGCGCCTCGCGCACGGTCAGCGGCGGGCGCTGATTGTCGCGGCAGTCGAAGGTGCCGGTCACATGGCAGGAGCGGATCCGCACCATCAGCATCACCGGCGTGTTCGACGCCTCCGACAAGGCAAAGCTGTCACCCACCGATTTCACGATCGACGGCAGGTTCGGCCGCGGATCAAGCAGCCAGAACTGGGATTTCATCGCAAAGGCATAAGACCGCTCCTGCATGATCGAGGAGCCTTCGCCGTAATCCTCGCCGACGATGATGATGGCGCCGCCATTGACACCGGAGGAGGCGAGATTGGCCAGCGCGTCAGAAGCCACGTTGACGCCAACCGAGCCCTTGAAGGTGACCGCGCCGCGGATCGGGTAGTGGACCGACGCCGCCAGCATCGCCGCAGCGGCAGCTTCCGAGGCATTGGCCTCGAACCGCACGCCCAGCTCAGCCAGCAGGTCCTCGGCATCGGCCAGCACATCCATCAGGTGCGAGATCGGCGCCCCCTGATAGCCGCCGACGTATCCCACGCCGTTTTCCAGAAGCGCCTTGGTGATGGCCAGAATGCCCTCGCCGGTGAAGCTGCTGCCTGCACCCTGCCGCAGATGCTCGACCTCAGCCTTGAAGGATCTTTCGGCCATTTGCGCCTCCTTGGGTTGGTTCCGGGTTTAGAATTGGTTCACGCGCACGTTGCGCAGGATCTTCTGCAGGGTGGCGGTAAAGGCGCGCTGTTCTTCCGGCTCGACGCCCTTGAACATTTGCGCGCAGGCCTCCGCCACATGCGGCCAGAGCCCTTCATGGGTTTCGCGGCCTTTGGGGGTCATGACGATGCGGGTGGCGCGGCTGTCATCGGGATCGGTCTTGCGCTGGACCAGCCCATCGCGCTCCAGCGCGTCGAGCGCGCGGCTGAGGGTGGATTGCTCCACCACCGCATAGACGGACAAGTCGCGGATCAGCAGCCCGTCCAGCACCGACAGTACAGCCAGCGCCCGCATCTTGGCGGTGGTCAGTCCATGCGCCGCCATCTCCTCGCGCAGGGCCGCGTTGTAGCGGCCCATGATGCGGTTCATCAGGTAAGGCGGGAAGTTCTCCAACCCGATTTCCCCAAGCCGCGGCAGGGGTTTGCTCTCCTCCGCATCGGTCTGCGGGGTCGCGGTTTTGTCTGCAGTCATGCATCCTTCCTTTGCGCCAGATGAGTGCCGGAGCCGCCGCCCGCACATTGGCGCTGGGTCCGGGGTAACGCGGGCGCGTTTCCCGCCTCAGCCCCGCGGCACCAGCGCCAGCGCCCGGATCGGGCTGCCAGTGCCGCGCTGGATCTTGAGCGGGGCCGCAATAAGCAGCGCGCCCTTGGGCGGCAATTTGTCCAGATTGGCAAGCGAGGCAAGGCCAAAGCAGTTGTCGCGGTGCAGCAGGTTGTGGGCCGGGTAGGGCGGTTCCATCCCGCCGGCCTGGCCTGCATCCGTGCCGATGCACTGGCTGCCCCAGCCGACGATTTTCTTCGACAGCAGGTACTCAACGGCATCCGGGGTCGGCCCGGGGCTGTGCGGTCCGGTTTCGTCTGCGTTCAGGAAGGCCTCTTCGTTATGCGCGCGCTTGTCCCAATCGGTGCGCATAACCACCCACTCACCTTCGCCGATGTCTCCGTGCTCTGTCTCCCATGCCTTGATCAGGTCTGCTGTCAGCAGGAAATCCGGGTTTTCTGCGCTCTCCTTCGAGCAATCGATCACGTTGACCGGCGCCACCAGGCGCTGGACGTCCAGCGTATCGGTATAGCCGTCGCTGTAGTCCTTGCCGGTGATCCAGTGGTGCGGGGCGTCAAAATGAGTGCCGGAATGCTCCCCCAGAACCATCCAGTTCCAGGCAAAGAACGGGCCGTCCTCGTCATATTCGCTGATTTTGTGGATTTCGACCTTGGGCGTGTTCTTGGCAAAGTCTTCAGGCAGCTGAAGGATCGGTGTCTCAGGGCCCAAGGTGCCCGAGCAGTCCACCACTTCGATCTCTCCCGACAGGATCATGGCGCCTAGGCCGTCCAATGCATTGGCTGCAGTCATTGTTTCTCTCCCGTTGTGCGCGGTCTGATCGCCGCTTTGTGCGTCCGGTGAAGCACTGGGAATTAAAATATACATGTATTTGCAAATTTAAAAGAGCTTTGATCGTCAAGTTCTGCTTTGGCGCATTGGTTGATTTCTGCGCGTTGTTAATCTGCATTTGCATGTTAATGCGGGGTGAAGGGGAAGGCGTTCGCGGGAAGCCCTTTGCTGCGGAACTCCCGCCAGCTCGGTTGGCTGTCCGACGGACCATGCACGTGTGCAAAAATAAAGAGGGCTCCGCCAGCTGCGGAGCCCTCCCTCAAGCGCGTCGCCTTGCGGTCAGCTCATGAACCGCTTTGCAGCCGGCAGATGCTGCATCAGCAGGTAGTAGGAGACACCGGCAGGCAGCAGGCTTGCATACCAGGAGATGCCGGAGAAGATCAGCGCCGCCGCAACCCCGATGCCCATGGCAATCACCGCGGCCCAGTTGATACCCTGATAGGGGCCGTTCTCATCATAGAGTTTGTCCAGATCCAGCTCCTGCTTGCGCAGCACGAAGTAGTCCACCACCAGGATCGCAAAGATCGGGCCCAGGAAGGCGGAATAGGTCTGGATGAACAGGCTGAGGCCGGCGGCGGATTCGTCCTTGACCAGCTCCCAGGGGAAGGTGGCGAAGGCCAGCAGGCCGACGATCACCGCGGAGGTCCTGAACTTGATCTTGAAGATATCCATCAGCGCATAGGCCGGCGGCACCACGTTGTTCAGGATGTTGGTGGTCACCTGGGCAAAGGCGATGAACAGCAGGGTGATGACCAGCAGCGGCTTGTTGTCGACAGCGCTGGAGAATACCTTGATGGGGTCCACTTCGCCAGTGGCGCCGGAGACCATCAGGCCGATCAGCCCCATGAACAGCGTCGCAGGCAGGATCGAGTTGGCATAGATCGCCACCTGGCGGAACGGGCCGACATTCTGGCGCAGCTCGCGCGAGTAGTCCGAGACGTTCAGCATCATGGTGCTGTAGATGCCCAGGAACAGCATGGTGGCTCCCCAGAAGGGCGCGCCCCAGGTGCCTTCGACATTGACCAGATTGGCGGAGATCTCCTCGCCGTATTTGCTGATCACGCTGAAGAACATGTAGATCAGCGAGCCGATGATGAAGACGGAGCCGATGTTCTCCAGCCATTTGATGCCATGGAACCCCAGCACCGACAGGCCGATCTGCAGAAGCTGGAAGCCGATGAAGAACACCACGATGTTGTCATAGCCGAACAGCGTGTCGGAGACGAGGTTCAGCGCCCCCGCGCCGATCCAGCTTTGGAAGCCGAACCAGACGATCGCGGGAACCGAGCGCACCAGCGCCGGAAGGCGGGTGCCGGCAAAGCCGAAGGCGGATCGCGCCTGCACCATGAACGGAATGCCGTATTTGTGGCCGGCCTGGCCGTTGATCATCAGCGCGATGCCGATCACCGTGCAGCCGATGGCAATTGCCACGAAGGTCTGCAGCAGGTTCAGCGTGCCCACCAGGCCGGAGCCGATGGTGAAGGTGCCGATCGACACGCAGCCGCCGAGCCAGGCAAACAGATAGGACCACGGATCCATGATCCGCGTTTCCTGCGGTGCAAGGCTCTCCTCCCCGATCCCCTTGCCGCCGTGTTCCTCGATACCGCCGCCTTCGACGACGGCTTCCAATTCTGCATTCATGGTCATGTTTTCCTCCCTGACGATACCACTATTTCCGGTTGGGGCGCGCATAGGCGTTGATCTTGCTGGTCTTGAGGCCGCAGCCTGCCAGCGCCTCGATCATCCGCGTTGCCGCGCTGACCCCGTCGATGACGGGAATGCCCGTCTCCTGGCTGAGCCAGGCGGTGAGATCGGCCATGCCGGCGCAGCCCAGCACAACCGCCTCGCAATGATCCTCCTCGATGGCGCGCAGGATCTCGGCGCGGATCTTCTCCCGCGCACCGGAGCCTTCCTCCTCCAGCGCCAGCACCGGGATCGCGGCCGAGCGTACCCGGCGGCACTGGTGCGACAGGCCGTAGCCGTGGATCAGATGTTCGATCACCGGCACCGCGCGGGGCAGCGTGGTCACCACCGAGAACGAGGTCGCCAGCATGCTCGCCGCCTTCACCGCCGCTTCGCAGATGCCCAAGACCGGGCCGGTGGCCAGCTCGCGGCAGGCGCCGATGCCAGGGTCGTCGAAACAGGCAACGACGATGCCGTCCACGCCCTGCTCCTCGCCCGCGGCGACCTGCGCCAGCAAGCCGGGCAAAGACATCGCCTCGTCGAAATGGCCCTCGATACTGGGCGGGGCACCAGCCGCCGTTGCGCCCAGGATGGTGACCCCGGGGCTGGCAGCGGCCTCAGCGGCCTCAACGATCTTCCGCGTCATCGACTCGGTCGAGTTGGGATTGACGACCAGAATTTTCATGCGCTCCTCCTTTGTTGTCATTTATTGTTAACAAAATTTGGTAACACGTCAAGACCGGTCCTCCGGGGTGCCATTGCCAAGCGCCCTGACGCTCCTTAAGTTGCGGCAAGGCAGGAAAAACTTTTTGAGGCCCGATGAAGGATTCTCCCGAAGATCAGATCGTGAATGCGATTCTCGACGCGATTGCCGAGCAGCGCCTCCCAGCCGGAACCAAGCTGGGCGAACAGGCGCTGAGCGATCTGTTTTCCTGCAACCGCGCCAATGTGCGCCGGGCCCTGGCATCGCTGGCGGCGCAGCAGGTGGTGGAGCTGCGCCCCAATCGCGGCGCCTTTGTGATGACCCCTTCGCCGAAAGAAGCGCGCGACATATTCCAGGCCCGCCGGGCGATCGAGCGCACCATTGCCCGGCATGCCTCCGGCCAGGCATCTGCCGAGGACATCGTGCTTCTGCGGGACAATATTCTTGAGGAAGCCGCGGCGCACAAAGCAGGCGACAAACCGGCGGAGCTGCGCGCCTCGCGGCAGTTTCACATGCGGATTGCGCAGATTGCCGGCAACCTGGTGCTGGAGCGGTTCCTGTCAGAGCTGACCATGCGCAGCACACTGATTTTGGGGCTTTATTCCCCCACCGGCAGCTCCTCCTGCGCCGAAGACGAGCACGACCGGATCGTTGATGCGCTGGAGGCTGGCAATACGGATGAGCTGGTCCGGCTTGCGGACGAGCATCTGCGCCATCTCGAGGAAGGGCTGAACTTCGATGAGCCGCCCGCCGCGCCCATGAGCCTCAGGGAGCAGCTGATCGCTCCGCGCAAGGCGCCGTCCGCGGAATAATCGGGTACATCCCGCCCTAACCGCAGCATTGGTTTCGCACCCGTCTTGCGCCACAGGCGCGCACCCTCGCATTGGAAATTACTGCGAGGGCGCGGCGGGTCAGAAAATCGCCGAAGGCAGCCAAGTCGCCAGGCCGGGAATCAGCCAGACCAGCAGAACCCCAAGCGCCTGCAAGCCGATGAATGGCACGACCCCCTGATAGATATGGCGGGTGGTCACTTCCTTGGGTGCGGCACCGCGCAAGTAGAACAGCGAAAAGCCGAACGGCGGGGTCAGAAAGCTGGTCTGCAGGTTGATTGCGATCAGGATGCCCAGCCAGACCGGGTCATGCCCCATCAGGATCAGCGTCGGCGTGACCAGCGGCAGCACGATGACCGAGATCTCGACGAAGTCGAGGAAGAAGCCCAGCACAAAGATGAACAGCATGCAGAACAGCAGCGCCCCGGTGGGCCCGCCCGGCATGTTGCCGAGAATATGCGCCACCCGCTCCTCGCCGCCCAGCCCGATGAAAACCAGCGAGAACATGCCTGCGGCCAGGATGGTCGCAAAGATCATCGCGGTCATCGTTGCGGTTGAGGTCACGGCCTCATGCAGGATCCGCTGTTTCAGCCCGCTGCGCAGGGCGGCGATCACGGCGATGGCCCCGACAGCCGTCAGCAGCGCATAGAACAGCCCCGCCGCAAAATCGCCGGTGCTCAGGTCGCTGCGCTGCAGGCGGATGGGATGCAGCCCCGACAGGATGCCCAGCAGGATCAGCGCGGCTGCACCGAACAGGATCAGCCGGGCCGGGCCGCCAGCACGCAGACCCGCCATCAGCAGCGCGCCGACCGCCCCGACGGAGGCCGCCTCGGTGGGTGTTGCCACGCCGCCGAGGATGGCGCCCAGCACCGCAAAGATCAGCAGGATCGGCGGCACCACGGCGCGCACGACCTCACCACGGCCGGGGCGGGCCAGGCCGGCCGGGGCAGAGGGCATGTCCTGCGGGCGCAGGGCGCCGCGTATCAGGATATAAAGGAGGTACAGAACCACCAGCACCAGCCCGGGCACCAGCGCCGCGGCAAAGAACTGGCCCACGGACAGCGCCTCGACCGAGAATTTGCCTTGTTCATACTGCGCCTGCTGGTAGGCGTTGGACATCACATCGGCGAGGATGATCAGCAGGGTCGAGGGCGGGATAATCTGCCCCAGCGTGCCGGCCGTGCAGACGATGCCCGACGCCACCCGCGGGTCATAGCCCGCGCGCAGCATGGCGGGCAGGGCGATCATGCCCATCGCCACCACCGTGGCGCCGACAATACCGGTCGAGGCCGCCAGCAGCGCCCCCACTAGCACCACCGAGATGCCCAATCCGCCTTTCAGCTGGCCGAACAGCCGCCCCATGGTGTCCAGCAGCTCTTCGGCGATGCGGCTCTTTTCCAGGATCGCCCCCATCAGCACGAACAGCGGGATGGCGATCAGCACCTGGTTGCTCAGCAGCCCGAAGGCGCGCTGGCCCAGTGCCCCCAGCAGCGAGATATCCATCACCCCCAGCGCCCAGCCGAGATAGGCAAACAGGATCGCAATGCCCGCAATGGAGAAGGCCACCGGGAACCCCATGAGGATCGCTGCCATCAGGGCCGCGAACATGACCAGGTCGAGATATTCCGTCATTGGGGGGCTCTTTCGGAGAACAGGCGGATCAGCAGGGCGATGGATTGCAGCATGACCAGCACGCAAAAGGCGGGGATCAGCGATTTCAGCAGGAACACGGCCTCAAGTCCGCCGACGGCGATCGGGCCTTCGAGGATGGCCCAGGAATTGCGCACCGAGGGCCAGGACCAGTAGAGCAGCGCCGCCATCGACGGCAGCAGCAGCACCAGATGGCCGAAAATGTCGATGCGGCGCTGGGCGCGGGGGCTGAGACCCGCATAGAAAACATCCACGCGCACATGCTTGTCGACCAGCAGCGTGTAGCCGGCTGCCAGCATGAACAGGGTGGAATGCATGTAGAGGACGCTTTCCTGCGCGGCGATGGAATTCACCCCGAATACATAGCGCCCGACCACGATGGCAAACTGCGCCAGCACCATCAGCAGCGCCAGCCAGCGTATCACCAGCGCCAGACCCCGGTTGATGCCGTCCAGCGCATCCGCAACCCGTAGCATCCTGCGTCTCTCCCCATCAAAAAGCCGGCGCCCCGGTCACCCCGGACGCCGGCGGGCTTTGCAAAGATCAGTAGCCCATCACCGAGGCACGGGCGTTCATCTGGCCGTTGTCGGCATAGGTCATGTAGCCGCCAACGCTGTCGCGGTAGGCCAGGAAGCTTTCAGTGATGCGGCGCACCAGCTCATCCTCGTCCTCCTGCAGCTCGGCGATCACTTCCTTGGCGGCTGCGCCCATTGCAGCGATCACGTCCTCGGGGAACATCTTCACCTGCACCCCGTCCTCGTCTACCATCTTCTTCAGCGCCAGTGCGTGTTTGGTGGTGTATTCGGTCCAGACCGGGTTGTAGAGGCTCTCGCAAGCCAGCGACACCACCTGCTGCAGGTCTTCCGGCAATTCCGCGAATACGCTGGCGTTGACGCCGCATTCCTCGGCCGACGACGGCTCGCCCACACCCGGCCAGTAGTAATTCTTGGCCACCTGGTAATAGCCAAGGGCGCTGTCGGTCCAGGGGCCGATGAATTCGCCCGCGTCCAGGGCGCCGGTCTGCAGGCCCTGGAACATCGCCGGACCGCTGGTCGCCTCCGCCGCCATGCCCAGTTTCGAGGCCATTTCCGACGCCAGACCGGTGGTGCGGAACTTGAGGCCCTTCAGGTCTTCGGCAGAGTTGATCTCGGTCTTGAACCAGCCGCCCCACTGCGGGCCGGAGTTGCCGCACAGGAACGGCTTGATGCCGAAGCGGCCGTACATCTCGTCATACAGCGCCTGGCCGCCGCCGTGGTACAGCCAGCCGAACTGCTCATCCGCGCGCAGGCCGAACGGCTGCGAGCCGAACAGCAGGATGCCCTTGGACTTGGATCCCCAGTAGGCCGGCACCGCGTGATACAGCTCTGCGGTGCCTTCGGACACTGCGTCGAACACACCGCGGCCCGGCACCAGTTCGCCCGCGGCAAACAGCTTGACCTCGATCCGGCCGCCCGAAAGCGTGGTGATCCGGTCTGCCAGCATTTGCGCCGCCACACCGGGTCCGGGCAGGTTCTTGGGCCAGGCGGTGACCATCTTCCACTGCATCTTGCCTTGGGCGATGGCAGGGCTGGCCAGCGCCGTGGCCGCTGCGCCCAAAGCGCCGGCTTTCAGAAACTTCCGTCTTTGCATGTCTCCATTCCTCCGTCTGTCGGTGGATCTGCGGTGGCCGCGGGCCGGTGGCGCAGACTCGCTCTTGTTTTGTAAGTGCTTTACATTAATATGTAGCTACATATTATTGTCAATCACGGTTGCGCGGTTCGCGTTCGCCTTTCGGCGCAAGATGAAATATGGAGCGGCAACGAACATTGTCCCGTGCGGTCTGGGGGATGAATTTTGACGGACAAGCGGCGCCATTCCTGGACGGATATCCGGGACAGCATCCGGCAGATGATCCTGGATTCGACCTACGGGCCCGGGGATAAACTGCCGCGCGATGAAGAGTTTGCAGCCCAATTCGGCTGTGCCCGCTCGACCGTTCACCGCGCCATGCGGGATCTGGCCGAAAGCGGGTTGGTAGAGCGGCGGCGCAAGGGCGGCACGATGGTGCGGCGCGATCCGGTCACCCGCGCGACGCTGAATATCCCGATCACCCGGCTTGAGGTCGAACAGAAGGGCTGCGTCTACCAGTACCAGCTGATCCGTCAATCGGTGCAGGCGACACCCCCGGCGATCATGGCCAATTTCGGCCTGCCCGAGGCCCGCCCGATGCTGCGCGTCGAGGCGCTGCACCTGGCCGACAGCCGCCCCTATATCTTCGAAGACCGTTGGATCTGCCTGGAAACCGTGCCGGAGATCGAAACGGTCGACCTGACCCGCGAAAGCGCAAATGAATGGCTGGTCCGCAACCGCCCCTACAGCCGCTGCGACCTGCGGCTTTATGCGCGGCCCGGCACCGAAAGCGACAGCGAGGTGCTCCAGAGCAAGGTCGGCGACGCATTGTTCGTGATGGAGCGCACCACATGGATCGGGGATGATCCGATCACCAGTTTGCGCGCTGTGGCGCACCCAGGCTATCAGCTGTTCACTCAGGGCTGACCACGGGCTGCGGAAGAACACCCTCAGGGAACCGAACCGGGGCGGCAGGCGTTTGTTCCAAAGCGGACAGGCACCTGAAACAGACGGATATACGATGCAAGCCGGGCTCACCACCAAGGAACACGGAGAGTGCACAGCCATTCGTCAATGGCCCGCCAGGCTGTTCACATGCCAACTCTGCAAACGCCCGCACCGGCGCGACCCGGAGCGCCAGAATTGAAGCGTCGGCTTGCCGAACGCAGCCAGCAGACCAATGTCATCAGGGAGGTCCTCCATGCCCAATGATCACACCGCAACCGCCCCGAAGCCGCTGGAGGCCTGGATGCGCAAGCAGTGCTGCGGCACGGGGCGTTAGATCATGTGGCAGACAGTGATCGCCAAGCGCTCGGTCCGGGTGATGCTGCTGATCATCACCCTGATCCTTTTGGGGGCTGCAATGTATTTCGCCAAGCCGGTACTGGCGCCTGGCGTCTTTGCCCTGGTGGTCGGGGTTGTGGTCGCGCCGCTGGCAGACCGGCTGGAACGGTTCGGGGTCAGCCGGGTTGTGGTGGCCACCAGCCTGCTGGTGCTGTCCACTGCGCTGCTGGCTTTGCTGATCCTGTCGCTGGACCCGCTGCTGACATCGCTGGCCAGCCAGATCCCCAAGATCAAATATGAAATCCGCGGCTGGCTCGATATGGTGTCCGGCCTGCTGCGCGGGATCGAAAGCATCAGCAGTGAAATCGAGGAAACAATCGGCGCAGCGGATGCGGACACGGAGGAAGAAGGCGGCCTGCCAACGCTGATGGATGCGCTCTGGCTGGCACCGAACTTTGGCGCGCAGATGTTCATCTTTGCAGGCACGCTGTTCTTCTTCGTGCTGACCCGGAACGAACTTTATGAACAGGCCGGCAGCTTTGCGGCCCGGTTTTTCCGGGCGGAGCGGGCGGTGGCGCGCTACTTTGCGGCGGTCACAATCGTCAATGGCGGGCTGGGCCTGCTGACGGCTGCCGGTCTGGCGGTGATCGGCCTGCCGGGCGCCTGGATCTGGGGGCTGGCGGCGGCCATCCTGAACTTCATTCTGTACCTCGGTCCGTTGTTCATGCTGGCCGGATTGACGGTGGCGGGCCTGACCCAGATCGGCGGCGCAGGCGCTGTGCTGCCGCCGCTGCTGTTCCTCGGACTGAACCTGACCGAGGCGCAATTCGTGACCCCGGCCTTTGTCGGCCGCCAGTTGGACCTCAATCCGCTCATTGTGTTCTGGGCCATTGTATTCGGGCTCTGGATCTGGGGGCCGGTTGGCGCCATCGTGGCGCTGCCGGTGCTGCTGTGGTGCGGCCGCATGCTGGTGCCGCCGCCCGAACCGGCAGAGGCGGATGCTCCGGAAGATGCCCCGGAATCCGAATAACCGGCCCGGGCAGCTGCACTCTCCGTTCTTCTCCCCAAGCCTGCGCGCCGGGGAACTGCATTGCCAGGTTTTCCAGCCTGAAAGTGCCTGCTCCCGGCGCTTGCACAGGGGCAGTTGTGGCCTCAGCCGCGCGCCTTGCAGCGGGGTTAAGCGATGATTTTCCCGCATTTTTCCAGCCTTCCGGTTTTTTGAAAAAAATTTGCACGGCGCGGGAACCATACCGGCCTGATGCGGGTTGGGTGGCTGTAACTCAAGCGCGCAGATGAGTGAAACTGGAATGGAGATCAATCCGATGAAACATCTTTTGCTTTCGACTTCGCTGATCGTCGCAACCGCCGTGCCCGCCTTTGCCGGCACCGAAACCGAAACCGAAGCTTCCGGCAGCGCCGGGGCCGAAGTCCAGCTGGAAACCCCGGCCGTTGATGCCTCGGGCGAAACCAGCGTCTCGGGCGAGGCCCAGGCCGAAACCGCTCCGCTGGAGCAGGAGGCCGAAGAGCTGGCCAATGAAGCCGAAGCTGGTGTTGCCGAACTGGCCAATGAAGCCGAAGCCGGCGCTGCCGCAGTGGAGCAGGAAGCCAGCGAACTGGCCGCCGAGACCGGGAACGCTGCCGAGAGCATGGCGGACGCAGTCAACCCTGACGCGGACGGCCCGGCCATGGAACCGCTGGCCGAAGGCGAAATGACCACTGAGGCTCTGACCGGCGCCTGGACCTATGACTCCAATGATGAGCACATCGGCGAAGTGTCACAGGTGATCGTCAACACCAGCGGCAGCGTTGAAGCGGTGATCATCGACGTTGGCGGTTTCCTGGGTATCGGCGAGAAGCCGGTGGAGCTGACCATGGGCGATCTGGATATCGGCAAAATGGACGGCGACATCCGCGTGAAGACCCATCTGACCCGCGAGGAGCTGGACGCTCTGCCTGAGTACCAGTCCGAGTAACACACCCTTTCTCAAAGGGGCCTGCTGGCCCCTTTGAGAGCCGCCCGTTTGCCCCCGTCCTGCTGCCGGTTCCCTGCCTCGTACCGGCGTTTCGGGCAAACATCACTGCCAGGCGGCCCTTCAAGGCCGGGTTCCGCATCGGAACCCGGCCTTTTGGGCTATTTAAGGCAGGCACCCCGCTCAGCGGCGTGCCCACGGCCAGGGCCGGAACCGCCAGAACCGCCGAAAGCGAGCTGTGCCCAAGTTCCTCTGTCAGCCTGGCCACGGTGACCGGGCCGTCGGTCTGGCGGACGATGCGGCTGGTATCCTGCGGGACCTCCGCAACGGGTTGTTTCGAAGAATTCATGGGTTTCCGTCTCTGGCTGCTCTTATGCGCAAGACAAACGTCCGGGCCGGCCGGGAAGTTCCGCCCGTAACTCCCTGATGGCCAAAAGGAACCCGTCCGGAACCCGCGCTAGGCGAATTTGGGTATAAAAATCAGGAACCTTTCAGGCGGCCTGCGCGTTTCTGTGATGCATCCCCAAGAGGGACAGACATGGAAAGGAGCATAGAAAATGACTCATCTGATCCGCACTACCGCCCTCGTTGCCGCTATGGCCACCGCAGCAGCTGCGGGGTCCCAGGTTTCCGAAATCGACGTGACTGCCGACCTTGGCGCGATCGAGAATTACGAGGCTGCCAAAGTCTGGACCAGCCTGGAAACCGACCTGGAAACCGCCTTGGCCAAGAACCTCGTGGGCCAGATCGCGGGTGAAGATGCCGGAGAGGCCGCGGAAATCCATATCGAGATTGACTCCGTCGCGCTTGCCAGCAATTTCAAGCAGGCGCTGGGCGTTGGCGAATGGGTGCTGAAAGGCGATGTGGACATCGACATGCCCGACGCCTCCAAGGACATGCGCTACGACCTCACGGTCTCCGCGGATCAGGTCAACGCGTATTACCCCGAAGGCACCGATCCTGCTGCGGTGAGCGTTGACAGCGAAGTGTTCTACAACGCCATCATCGACGCCTTTGCCAGCAATGTCGCGTCGAAACTGAAATAAGGAGGCCGCCATGCGTACCATGATCGCGCTTTTGGCACTGGCCGGACTGGCTGCCTGCGAAACCGCCGAAGGGTTCGGCCGGGACGTGTCGAACCTTGGTGATGAAATCACCGAAGAGTCCCAGGAAGCGCAATAAGACGCCCGTCCGCTTTCCTGGCCTCCCGGTAAACCCGGCGGCGATCCAAGCCGCCGGGTTTTGTTTTTCCACTGCATGGGAACTTTTGCAGGGTCGCTGCGTTGGTCTTGAAAATAACGGCCCGAAGTCCTCCCCCCGCCCGGTTTGATCCGGCAGTTTCGGGCCTCCTCTAAGGCACCTGGGCGCACCCCAGGTGCCTTTTTTAAGCGCCGCTGCGCGTGGCAGCGGCTTGTTCAGACGATATCTTCAGTAGCGCCAGGCAGCGGCTGCTGAAGCTCCGCCATCTTGTCCGGATCATGCGGTACCAGCAGCCCGCGGCGGGCCTCGGGACGGCGCACCTGGTTGCGGCGGATCTCCCGCTGCCACCAGGCGGCGGCGCTGGCCGGCTCCAACGCTTCGGGTGGCAGATCCTCCTGCCACCAATGCCGCGCAAGGTCCTTCCACAATATGTCGATCCGTGCGTGCTGGCTGATCCGCAGGGCTGCCTCGGTGTCCCAGCGCATTGATCGCCCGTTCAAGTTAGCCGAGCCGACCATGGCAAAATCCCGGTCGGTGACCAGTACCTTGCTGTGCAGATAGATGATTGGTGAACCCGACAAGACCGCAGGCGCGTCGCGGGCGGCCATGCGCCGCTGAACCGGGCTGGCAACGCAGGCGCGGGTGCCGAAGGCCTCAGTCACCTCTGCCAGCGCTTCCGCCTGCAGAGCCATGCCATAACGGGCGTCCAGATCGCGGTTGCCTTCAAAGGCGACGTCGTCGGGCAGCGCGGGCAGGATCAGGATCAGCGACAGCGCAGGATTGCGGCGCGCGGCGCGGGCCAGCCCTCGGGCAATCGGGCTGGAGCGCAGGAACTGGGATTCCAGGTAAATCAAATTCCGCGCCCGCTCGAAGGCGGCCAGGTGGTCCTCCTCGATCTCCTTCAGCACCGTGCGGGGCGACAAGGCCCAGAACCCGGCGCGGCGCGGTGCCGACATCGTGCGGCGGATCAGCTTGCCTTCCGGCGGCCGCTTGCGCAGGGCGATCTCATCCCGGAACCGCTCCAGGTGGCGGGCCGCCTCTTCGGCTTCGGGGCCGCGCAGCATCAGCTGCACGTCCGCCCAGGTCTCATGCGCCGGCTGGTCATGCTCCAGCGTGTCATAGCGGCGCCGGTTCAGATCCAGCCCGCCGATATACAGGACCTCCCGGTCGATCACCGCAATCTTCTGGTGATGCGACACCGGGTAGAGCTGCGGCAGCCCCGGGCGGCTGGCCGCAGCCGGCCGCAGCCGCTTGGGCAGCTTGCGCAGTTTGCGCAGCACAAAAGGCGAAAACGCGAGCCGCGGCAGCAGCCCCGCCCGCGCCGGATGCAGCGAGGCGGCGACCGACAGCAGTGCTGCCTGCTCCGGGGCAAGCCCTGCCATGACCTCCTGCGCCTGCGCCAGCGTCTTCTGTGCGGCAGCATGCAGCGGCGCCGCCATCACCGGGTCGAAATCGCTCACCACCAGCTGCACCCGCACCCCGCGCCGCAATGCATCGGCGATCAGGCCGGCCCAGGTTTCCCCGACCTCCCGTGCCTCCGGGCTGAGCAGGCGGGTGGCAAAATCGAACAGGCGGAAACTGGCAAGGAGCTCACGCTTCGCGCCCAGCACCGCACGTTCAAACGCGGGCCAGGCCTCTTCGGCGGTAATCAGCACCTCGAAATCGCCGTGGCGCTGTTCAGGTTGCGGCTCCTGCGGCATGTTTCTCCTGATCCTGCGATGCTGCTGCCGGCGGCACAGCCCCGGCAACGGCGGGGAACCCCAGCCGGTAGGTATGGCTGTCCTCGGTTTCGTATGTGGAGGCCTCGCCCTCAAGCTGGGTGGCAAAGGCCATCATCAGCCGAGCGCCGATACCGGTTCCGTCGGTGGCCTCTTCCGGGGGTATCACCGGCTGACCCTTGGTGTTGGTAATCTCAAGCTCCAGCCAGTTTTCGGCGGTTTCGCGCAGGCTGACCAGGATTTCCGGCTTTCCACCGTCGGGCACGCCGGCATATTTGACCGCGTTGGTCATCGCCTCCGAGACCAGCATCGACAGGGTCACCCCCTGATCCTGGCTCAGCGGCACCTGCGCCAGGTCCGTCCTGATCGCCAGTTTCTGTCCGGCACCGGGGATCATCGCGCCGATTTCGGAAATCAGCGCGTGGATGAGGTCGCGGCTGTCGACGGTGGTCACATCGGGGTTGGTATTCAGGCTGCGGTGAATGGTGGCCAGGCCGCGCACCCGCCGCTGCAGCTGCGCCAGCATCCGCCGGGCCTCCGGGGTTTGCGCGTTGCGGCTCTGCATGTTCATGATCGAGGCAACAAGCTGCAGGTTGTTCTTGACCCGGTGGTGGACCTCGCGCAGCAGGATGGTCTTTTCCTCCAGGTCCAGCTCGCGCCGCCGCTCCGCCTCGCTGAGGATGGCCACCATCCGGTTGAAGGATTGCTGGGCTTCGGCAAACTCGCGCGGCGGCGTCACCAGGTCCAGGCTGGGATCCTCGCGTTCCCCCAGCGCATAGCGGCGCATCGCCTTGCGCAGCGCGCTCAGGTGGCGGATCACCATCCGCTGCAGCCCGAAGATGGCAACGGCAATGCCGGCAAGCCACATCAGCACCGGGAACACCAGCGTCACCAGCGAAGCCGGGTTTCTGGCCGCGGACATTGCGTTTTCCACAGGCCAGCTGCCGATCACGGACACCTGGCCGGGAAGGATATCGCTCACGGCAAAGAACCGCTCCTGGCCGGAACGGGCATCTTCGAAAAATGTGTCGCCCGTGCGGGCCACCAGGTCCCGCCGGGGGACTGAGTCCGGCAGCGCCAGCGAGGCCTCCTGCTCGGGAACGCTTGCAGAGAGGATTTCGCCCTGCGCGTCCACGGTGACGTACTGAATGCCTCTGTCCTGCCCGTCTGCACCGCCCGGGTCGGCGCCGACCTTGTGAGGAATGCCAATAGACACGTATCCCAGCAGAATGCCGTCGCGCAGCACCGGGCTGGTCGCCAGCAGGTAGCTGCCGCTGTCGTTCAGCAGGCCCCGGCCCAGGGCAAAGGATAGCTTAGTGGTTTGTTTCGCCTTCAGATACATCCATTTGCCGGAAAGGTCCCGCGTCCGGCCGTCGGAGGCACACTCCATCCTACCGTCCAATGACACGAAGGCGGCAAAGGTGAACGGGTTCGCCCCGTTTGTGAACGCCTTCAGCATCCGGATGCAGCCGGCGCGGTCCTCCACCACCGGCAGGATGGCAGCGGCCAGCCCTTCGGTGGCGCCGCCCGCCCGCTGCAGCAGTTCCCGCTCCCTGGCCGCGGCCCGTTCGGTGCGGTCCAGCAGCGAGGCGCGCGACAGCCGGGCGGCCTCTTCCACCACCGCGTTGGTCTGGTACAGCGCAATCAGCCCCAGCGGCAGCAAGGCAAGCGTCATCAGCGCCGCCAGCCTGACCAGCAGGCTGCCCGCTTGCAGCCGGGGCATTTTGATCATGCGGCGCCCTGCTGGGCAACGATCCCGGCGGTGACGGTGTCGGTCAGTTCCATCTGGCTGTCGCTGTCCAGTTCCATCAGTTCGGTCAGCCGGGCCCGGGCGCGGTTCACCCGGCTTTTGATGGTGCCGGTCTTCACACCGCACATCTCTGCCGCTTCCTCGTAGGAAAAACCGCCTGCACCGACCAGCACCAGCGCTTCGCGCTGCTCGTCATTCAGCTGGGCAAAGGCGGCCTGAAAATCGCGCATGTGCAGACGCCCGTCGTGATCGGGTTTCTGCGCCAGCGTTGCGGACAGCGCCCCGTCGCCATCCTCAACCTCACGCTTGCGCTTGCGGCGCAGCGAGTAAAAGGTGTTGCGCAGGATGGTGAACAGCCAGGCCCGCATGTTCGACCCGTGCTCGAACTTGTCGATATTCGTCCAGGCCTTGACCAGCGTGTCCTGCACCAGGTCGTCGGCTGTGGCGCTGTTGCGGGTCAGACTGATGGCAAAGGCGCGCAAGGCGCCCAGGTGATTGACCAGGTCGTCTCTCGGGTCCTTTGCGGTGTCAGTCATCGGAGCGGTCCTCCTTGGACAGTTCCGGGGCGGGAGGCGTCGCAGCCCCCTTTTCCTTGAGTTGCTTCAGCAGATCGGTGAACCGGTCCGGAACCGGCTCATTCGCGATCTCGTCGAAAGCCCGCCTGAGGTTTTCATCTATTTCGCGGTCGGCCTTTTCGTTGCGCGGCCGGGGGGGTCTTAGCTGTGTCATGCCATCCATCGGTTTTTTGCGCGGTTTTCTGGAACCAAAACGCACAGCGGCGCGTATAGTTCCATGTATATTGCAAAAAAGGACATCACAAAATGACCGCTCAATCGGGAGAACTGATCGCCAGCCAGATTGGTGCAAACCTGCCCTATCTGCGCCGCTACGCCCGGGCGCTGACCGGCAGCCAAAGCAGCGGCGACCAATATGCCCTGGCCTCGCTGGAGGCGATCCTGGCGGGTGACGCCGAATACGACAGCGGACTGTCCCCAAAGGTGGCACTGTTTCGTGTCTTCCATGCAATCTGGTCCTCCTCCGGTGCCCCGGCGGGCGAGGAGGAAAGCGATGCGGGCTTGGCAGCCAGGGCGCAGAAATACTTGCGCCGGCTGACCCCGAACACCCGGGAGGCGCTGCTGCTGCACACCATCGAGGAGTTCAGCGCAGCCGATACCGGCACCATCATGGGCGTGAGCGAAAGCGAAGCCTCGGAGCTGATCTCGATCGCCTACGAGGAAATGTCGCGGGCGACCGCCGGTAAAATCATGATCATCGAGGACGAAGCGGTAATCGCCATGGACCTCGAAGCGATCGTCACCGGCATGGGGCATTCGGTGACCGGCATCGCCCGCACCGAGTCAAACGCGCTGGACCTGGCGGCAAAGGATTCCGCCGATCTGATCCTGTCGGACATCCAGCTGGCGGACAACTCCAGCGGCATCGACGCGGTGAACGGTATCCTGGCCAAGCATGGCGACCGTCCGGTGATCTTCATCACCGCCTTCCCGGAACGCCTGCTGACGGGCGAGGGGCCGGAACCGGCGTTCCTGATCTCGAAACCCTACACCGAGGAGCAGGTACGCTCGGCGGTAAGCCAGGCGATGTTCTTCTCCTCGACCGAAACGCTGAAAGGCTGACGCTGCCCGGCGGGGCAGAAAGCCAGAGGCCCGGGCCGCATGTGCGGTCCGGGTCTTTTGTTCCGGCCGCGTGCCAGCGGTCATAAAAAGGCCCCGCCCCGGGGAGGAGACGGGGCGGGGTTTGGCGCCTTCCTGCAGGACGGGAGGGTGGCAGGAAGGCGGAAACAGCTTCAGGTCAGGACTTGGCCAGCGCCCGCAGCATCCAGGCGGCCTGCTCATGGAACGCGGAGCGCGCCGTGGCCAGATCCTCGGTCACGATATCGCGGCGGCTGCTGGCCAGCTCGGCCAGCGCGTGCAGCCGGTGGGCGATACGCTCGTGGCTGGCGGCCAGGTCCTGCGCCATGCCGCCGGCGGTCAGCTCGCCGCTGGC
The DNA here is from genome assembly GCF_049056525.1 of Leisingera coralii. Classification (NCBI taxonomy): domain Bacteria; kingdom Pseudomonadati; phylum Pseudomonadota; class Alphaproteobacteria; order Rhodobacterales; family Roseobacteraceae; genus Leisingera; species Leisingera coralii. The sequence goes on from NZ_JBHUPT010000021.1 coordinate 41,125, forward strand.
ATCCTCGATTTTCGAGCGGTTCAGGATCTCATCCATCCGCGACGGTGCCAGGTGCCCCAGCGCCCGGATGCGCTCTGCCAGGGTGTCGGCGGCGGCGAACATGTTCTCGTACTGCTCCTCGGTCAGCTTGTGCATCGAGTAGAAGGCCGGGCCTTCGACGTTCCAGTGATAGGCGTGGGTCTTGAAGACAAGCCGGTAGGTGTCGGCCAGCACATCCGCCAAACCGCTGGCGATCGGGCCGGTGTCGCGGACACCGGTTTCGACAGTGTCAGGGCTTGGGGTGGCGGAAAGTGCGCCAGTCATGGGAAACTCCTTTTGTCAGTCATGGTTTAAGGGGTGGAAGGAAAACCGGACGGCGGGAAACGCTCTGTCCGGCCTGCTGGCTGGAACGCGGGCGGCGGCCGCAAGAGGCCGCCGCCAGCCCCGGCCGTCAGCGGGAGGCGCCGCGCAGCAGGCGCACGATCAGCGCTACTGCAAACAGCACTAGGAAAATAAAAAACAGGATCTGTGCGATCCCGGCGGAGGCCGAAGCGATGCCGCCAAATCCGAAGATGCCGGCAATGATTGCAACGGCCAGGAAAACGAGCGCCCAGTACAGCATGCCGTGTCCTTTCAGTTGCGGTTTGTACCGTCCCAACCCGCAAGCCCGGTGAAAGGTTCCGGCCTGTTACCTAGAGTTTTAGATTGCGGCTGCACGGCTGCTTGGGCGTGGCGACCCGGACCGCGGCGGAGTAAATGGTAAAGCCGGGAATGCCCGGCCCCCGGAGAGGTCAGGCAGGCCGGATTTTCCGGATTAGGAAAATACCCAGGCGGCCAGCCTGGCGCGGCCTACCCCGGCCTTTGCCGTCAGATCAGCGGCCGGGGTTCGGGCGCTGCCAAGTCGACCATCGCCACGTTTGCCAAGGCTGGCAGATCGCTGACCTTCAGCCTGCCGTTCTGCCACTGTGCGAGTTTTCTGTCCCGCAGCATTTTCAGCTTCTTGTTGGTGTGGACCAGCGACAGGCCAAGGGCATCTGCCAGGTCCTGCTGTTTGAAGGGCAGCGGCACCGTGCCCTTTTCCTCCATCCCCACGGCTTTCAGCCGCTCATAGATCCGCACCAGCGCCCAGGCGATCCGCTGCGCCGCGTCGCGCTGGCCAAGCGAGGCAATGGTCTCCCCCAGAAAATGCTCCTCGACCGCAGCAATCCACGTCAGATCATAGGCCCGTTCCGGCTGCTGCTTGAACAACTCGAACAGCGCCGACCGGCGGAACACGCACAGCGTCATGGCGGTGGTCGCCTCGACCGAATGCTTCATCTCTCCCATCAGCCCGGCCTGCAGCCCGGCAAAATCCCCCGGAAACAGGAAGTTGATCACCTGCCGGCGGCCGTTTTCCAGGGTCGTGTAGCGCGTGCCCATGCCCTTGAGCACTGTGTAGAGCTGCGGGCTGTTCGAGCCTTCCAGCAGAATTGTAGTACCCGCATCCACCACCAGCTCGCCGGTTTTGAATTGCTGGGTAAAATCGACCTCCTCACGCGACATCGGCGTGAAAATGGCCCGTTTGCGCAGCGGGCAGTCGCGGCAGGCGGTCGAAGACATGGCGCTCCCCTGGCAGCTATGTCGCAGTTAAATGCGCCCGGTGTGAAATGGATGCACACTCTAGGCCTGCAGGGGAGCTGGTGCAATGGAAATGCTTACTCCAGGCGGCTCGCATGTCTATCTGATCATGTCCAGAAACTACCTGATCACATGTGATATTTGCGACGCCATTCTGGATTTCGACCCTTCCGCCGAACTCAGCGTGCAACAGGCGCATGATACCGCGCTGGTGGCGCTTGCGCGGTACCGGCGGATTGCCGTGGCCTTCATCGAAGCGGGCTCCGACCTGGTAACCCGGCTCCGCATCGACCGGGATGTTCAGGTCCGTGGCGGCCGCCTGGTCCTTTTGGGGAGCGCCGCGGAAAACGAACTGGATGCGCACTCGCCGTGCCTGCGGTGGCCGGTGCTTGCCCGGCCGGTGTCCAGCCAGATGATCCGGGCCCAGCTCGCGCCGTTGCGGCCGGGTGCAGGGAACAATGGCGGCGTTGCCGGGTTGGTTTAGCGGATGCTGTCTGCGGCAGCTTTGCTGAAAAGAGTAAAAAACATGCTTGGTTGGGCACTTACGTTTCTGGTTATCGCTTTGATCGCCGCCCTGCTCGGGTTCGGCGGGATCGCCGGCGCCTCCGCCGGTATCGCACAGATCCTGTTCTTCATCTTCCTGGTTCTGTTTGTCATTGCGATGATTGCCCGCGCAATGAAGGGCAAACCGCCAGTGTAAACAGCTGTTGTAAATACCGGGGGCGCCCGCACCGGCAGCGTCAGTGCGGCGGGCGTGGTGAATGACGCTGTCCGGCTGCGCCACTGGGCCGGCGGTCCCCGCGGTCTGCGCGGCTGACAGGGGGCAGGGGCGCGAAACCCCATCCCGGATCCGGGGCTGGCGCACCGGCCGGGTTTGTGTCCCTGCCGTCCGCCCGTCTGCTTCAGCCGCGGGCGCCCGCCAGCAGGCGCGCGGCATGATGCACATCCGCTTCCAGCAGCGGTTTCGCCACATACCCGCGAACGATCTTGAATTGCTGCGCCCGCTGCTGGTCGCCCGGGTCGGTCGAAGTGGTCAGCATGATGACGATGGTACCGGCCAGCTGCTGCTCCAGGTCCCGGGCGGCCTTTTCCAAAAACTCGAAACCGTTCATCCGCGGCATGTTGATGTCCAGGAAAATGGCATCAACCGCTGCGCTGCTGTTCTGAGACAGGTAATCAAATGCCTCGGCCGCATCATCAAAGGCCGTGATGCGGCCCGCCAGCCCGGTACGTGCCAGCACCCGTTTGAACTGTTTCAGATCGGCGTGATCGTCATCGATCAGCATCAGATTATTAATGGCTGCGGTCATGTGCTTTTTCCGGCAGCGTTACGGTGAATGTGCTGCCAGCCCCCTTCTGCGATGAAACTTCAACCCTGCCGCCGTGATTGGCTGCTATGCGCTGGCACAAGGTCAGGCCGATCCCGGACCCCTGGCGGTCGCTGTGTTTGTGCAAGCGTTTGAACAGCCCGAAAATCCGGTCGTGATACTCGGGTTCTATCCCGATGCCGTTGTCGCGCACGCTGAAGGTGATCCACCCCGCAGGGGCCGCCGGGCCGCTGCCGATCTCGATCATGCTGCTGCGCGACGGATCGCGGTATGCCACCGCATTGGCGATCAGCTGCCGGATCAGCGTCCTGAGCTGTTCCGGATTGCCCTCTACCTCCGGCAGCGGGCCGGTCCTGATGACACTGCCCGCGGCGGCAATATCGGCGGCGATGTCCGCGGCTGCGGCTTCGGCCTCGCGGGTCAGATCGACGGGCTCAACAGGCCGCTTCTCATCGACCGAGCGGGCAAAAACCTTGAGGTCTTCAACCAGCCGGGCCATGCGCGCGTTGGTCATGTCCAGATCGTCCAGCAGTTCCCGCCCGCCGCTGTCCAGGCCGGCGCCGGCCGTGCTGCGCAATTCCGCCAGCAGCGCGCATCGTCTGGGCAGGCGCCTTGAGGTCATGCGACATCGCATAGGTGACCTCTGCAAGCTGCCGGTTTGCGGTCTCAAGCCGGTCCACCATGCCCGACAGCTGGCGGCGGTGGGTCTGTTCCAGTTCCAGCTCACGCGCCTGGCGTTCATACGCCTGCTGCCGCTGGCGCTGGTGCTGCCAGAGCAGAAAGCCGAGCAGCGCCAGGATGACGGTCCCCGCCGCACCCGCGGCTGCGTACCGGCGCGGGCGGGTCCAGAATTCCGGCGTTCCAAAGTATTTCTCCCGCAGCCAGGCGAACTCGCCGGAGACCAGGTATCCCGGGATAACCGCGTTCAGCCGGTCCCGGACGGAACCGAGACCGAACCGCAGCGCCGGGGCGCGCGCGCTGGTAAAAACCAGCGGGCCGGCGGCTGTAATCTGTCCCGCCGCGCCCCATTCCCGGGCCAGCGCCTGCGTCCCTGCGGCGGGCGCCAGAATGGCATCCGCGCGGCCATCCAGAAGGCTTTTCAGCACAGCCCCCTCAGTTTCCTCCGCCAGCACGATCAAACCCTGATGAGCGACGGCAAACTCCTGCGCGGGGCTGCTCTGCAGCACCGCAACCCTGCGCCCGGTCAAATCATCCAGCCCGGTGATTTCCCCGGGTTTCCCCGCGCGGGCGAACAGGGAAAACGGCACCTGTTCCAGCGGCAGGGAAAAATCCATCATCTGGCGCCGCTCGCCAGTGATCCGCAGGCCGGGCAAGAGGTCATAACGGCCAGGCCCGGGGCCTGCATGCCAGTCCGCAAGGGAGATCTGCCTGAAGTCCAGCGCCAGGCCGGCGCGGTCCGCCAGGCCGCGCAGCGCCTCCACGCCAAATCCGGAGAATCCGCCGCCGGGCTCCACGGTCTGATAGGGCGGGTTGTGGTAAACACCCACGGTCAGCACCCCGGGAACCGGCCTAGGGATATCGAGGAAGTATTTCTGCCGCAGCGCCGGCAGACGGCCATCCGCTTCCATCCGGGCGAGAGCTGCGTTGACCTCCGGCAGCAGGTCCGCCCGGCTCTGGTGCAGGGCGACAAAGCGGTCGAACGCGCGGACCGGCGGATCGAGAAAGCTGATCTGGGCATCAATCCGCGCGTTCCTGGCAATCGAGAAGGCAACCGGTTCAGGGATCAGCACCGCATCGACGCCGCCTGTCAGCAGGTTCATCAGCGCCGCTTCCGGGGTCACGAACTCCACCGGGCGGTTCGCGGCCAGCAGGTCCTGCACCGCCGACCCGACTGCCGGCGGCACGATGCCGATGCGCAGACCGCTGCGGGGGCGGCCTGCCAGCTCCGCGGCCCGGCGGCGCAGCACCGTCAGGCGCAGCGTTTCAGTTGCCACGGGCGAGGAAAACACATTGGTGGCCTCCAGCGGCGGCAGCCGCGCAACACCGGCGATGATCTGGGTGCCGCCATCGGCTTGCTGACGGATGAACTCGCGCGAGGTATTCAGGTCCAGATAGCTGATCGCGGCACCGGTTTCCGCGCCGATCTGTTCTGCCAGTTCGACCAAAAACCCGCTCCGGCCGCCATCCGCGTCCCGCTGTGCAAACGGCGGCACCGGCACAAACGCCGCCGTCAGCCCGCCCCGGGTTTCCTGCGCTTGTGCGGAAATGTGCCAGCTGAGACCCGGGAGGCAAAGCAGTCCGGCAGACAACAAACACCACAGCCGATGCAAAACGTTCATTCAAAAGGTCCTGAAAATTCAATCTTGAGGGGAGTGGATAAATCTTACGGGCGAGAAGATTAACAATCTCTTGTTGGGTGCAGGCGCCTCAATTCCGGTGCAGAGCACATGTTGCGGTGCCGATGAGTTACGGTTCGGATGCCATTTGCGCTACTTTATAGCGGCTTAAGGGGGTGGTGCGGGTTTCAGCATTCGGGGCCGGCAGGCAGGTCACGCCGGGGCGGGTAAGTAGGCAGACGCGTTTTTGTGCTGATTTTGCGCAATTTATGATTGTGTTGCGCTGCCTGTTCTTGCCTTGCCGGTTCAGGGTTCGGGAGGGCAGGGCCAGCCGCCGCAGGGCTGACAAATGGCAAGAACTGAAACAGTTTAGTTGACAATGTCAATTAAATGGTTGACGCTGCCAATCATCATGTCTGACGACCGTTTCCATCTTCACCTCTCCCTGGGCTACCAGGTGACCATGCTGGCCCGGGTGATTGAGCGCCGCTTCGAGCAACGGATCGCGGAGTTCGGCCTGACCCGCGTCACCTGGTGTGTTCTGCTGGCTGTGGGGAAGGAGGGGCGCAGCACCCCGTCGGAGATCGCGGATTTCATAGGCATTGACCGCACCGCTGCCTCCCGCGCCTTGCGGCAGATGGAGGCGCGCGGTCTCATCACACGCAGAAGCGGCGAGGGCGACGGCCGCTCGATCCGGGTTGGCCTGACTGCACCCGGGCAAGCAGCTTTGCAGGCGGTGCTGCCCATCGCACAGGAAAACGCGGCGCATTTCGAGGCCAAGCTCACAGGCCAGGAGCTCACGCAGCTGCGGGCGGCTGCCGCCAAGCTGCTTGAGGACGAACCGCGCATCGTCGCCAAGCTGTAGCATCCAGGGAATGACCATGGGCAAACTGTTCTCCTACCGCCACCGGCCGGTGCATCTGGGACCCTATCCGCAGGAGACACTGCGCCGCCGCGAGGGCCCCGTGGATCTGGAGGACATACCGCCGCTGCCGCAGGTCAGCTTCCGCCGCCCCGATGCGCCGCTGTCGATTGTCAATGCGATGCGCGACTACCAGGCGATGCTCGATGCGACCCGCGAGGGGCTTGTGAAAAAAGAACGCGCCGTCATTCCCGCCAGCCCGCAGGAGCGCAGCGATCACCTGAAGGCCTTTGGCTATTTCTGCGACGCCTCGCTGGCAGGCGCCTGCGTGGTTCCGTCCGCGGCCTGGCTGGACACGCCGCTGGTGAACCCGGATGTGGCGGCGCTGGCGGAAACACTGCGCACCAAGCAGACCAAGACATTTGCCTCCGGCATCGACGTGGTGATGGCGTCTTTGCGCGAGTCGATGCAGGCTCCGCCCGCAGACTGCCGCCACCACACGCACGCGCTGGTCTATGTCTATGAATTCCCCCGCGATCCCGGAACAGGCGAGGATGGCACTGACTGGCTTGCGGACGCGCAGGAGCAGCGCGCCTGCCTGCGGGCGGCGGAGACCGTAGTGACGCTTGCCAACTACATCCGCCTGCTTGGGTGGGAGGCGCGCGCCCACACCGGCGCTGCCGCGGATGTGCATCTGGCCAGGCTGGCGGTGCAGGCCGGCCTTGCCACTTATGAGGATGGAGTCCTAATCAACCCCTTCCTGGGCAGCCGTTTCGGCATCGCCGCCGTCACCACCACGCTGGCGCTGGCCCCCGATCAGCCGCTGGAACCAGGGCAGGCGCCGGGCCTGAAATACCGTCTGGGCCTCGGCACCCACGCCAAAAGCGCCGCCACCCGCGACCCCTACGCCAAGCGCCGTTTCATGGACGGTCCGCATCCGTTTGAGACCCTGAAGCGGGTGGACGATCCGACAACCTATATCGACGAGGTGAACGTCGCCCGGGTGCCGAAACGCGCCGACATGTTTGCCCGCGCCCTGTTCGGCGACCTCGGCAAGGGCCCGCAGGAGGCGGCAAAGAACGGCAACTACGTGCGTAAATCCTCCTCCGCCTTTGCCTTCCGGTCTTCGCTTGCCGCCTTCGTGCTGCTGCAGGACGGCGAAGCCGCGCCGCAAATCGACCCCAGCGCCGCAGACGCCGCCCGCAACGCCGCGGGTATCAAGGCCGCAGCCTATTTCCTCGGCTGCGACGCGGTCGGCATCTCCCGCTGCCCGGACTGGGCCTATTACTCCCACGATGCCGCGGGCGACCCCTTGGCGCCCTACCACGAAAACGCCATCAGCACCATCATCGACCAGGGCCACGAAACCATGGAGGGCGCCTCCGGCGACGACTGGATCGCCTGCGCCCAGTCGATGCGGGCCTACCTGCGGTTTTCGCTGCTGGGCGGGGTGATCGCCCAGCAGATCCGCAACCTCGGCTATACCGCCCGGGTGCATTCAGTGATGGACGGTGAAGTGCTGCAGCCGCCGCTCTTGCTGCTGTCCGGCCTCGGTGAGGTATCCCGCATCGGCGAAGTGATCCTCAATCCCTTCCTCGGCCCCCGCCTGAAATCCGGCGCGGTGACCACCAACCTGCCGATGACCCATGACAAGCCGGTCGACTTCGGCCTGCAGCGGTTCTGCGAGGCCTGCAGCAAATGCGCCCGTGAATGCCCCTCCGGCGCCATCACCGCCGGGCCCAAGCTGATGTTCAACGGCTACGAGATCTGGAAGTCCGACAGCCAGAAATGCACCACCTACCGGGTCACCGTGCCCGGCGGCGCCATGTGCGGCCGCTGCATGAAGACCTGCCCCTGGAACCTCGAAGGCCTGTTCGCCGAGGCGCCGTTCCGCTGGGCCGCAATGAACCTGCCGGGCAGCGCGCCGCTGCTGGCAAAACTCGACGACGCGCTGGGCAATGGCGAGGTCAACACGGCCAAGAAATGGTGGTGGGATCTGGAGATGCTGGAGGAGGGGCCCTATGCCCCCTCGCAGCATCCGGTCAATGCCCGCCAGCTGTCCAAAGGCCTGGACCTGAAATTCGAGGATCAGACCCTTGCCGTCTACCCCGCGCCGCTGGCGCCGCCGCCCTACGCCTGGCCCGCGCCAATGGATCGGGAGGCCGGGATTGCCGCCTATCAGGCCATGATCCCGGCAGCGGAGCACAAGCGCCGCCGCGCCGCGGGCCTGCCGCCGGAGCATGTCTATACCGCCGGTGAGGGCGACGCCCCGGTGATGCGGGTGCGGCTGTCGAAGGTCGAGCATATGACCGATGCAGTGACCAAGTACGAGTTCTCCCTGCCGGACGGTTCGCCACTCCCGCCGGCAACCGCAGGCGCCCACATTGACGTGGTGGTCGCACCGGAGTTCTTCCGCCAGTACTCGCTGTCGGGGGACCCGGCGGACCGCACGAAGTACCAGATCGCCGTCCTGCGCGAGGATGCGGGCCGCGGCGGCTCCAAGCTCATGCACCGGATCTTCGAGGAGGGGCGGATGGTCTTCATCTCCAAGCCCATCAACCACTTCCCGCTGGTCGAGGATGCGGCCAAATCCTACCTGATGGGCGGCGGCATCGGGGTGACGCCGATGATCGCCATGGCCCACCGGCTGCATGCGCTGGGCCGGGATTTCGAGTTCCGCTATTCCTGCTCGAAGATGGAGAACGCCGGGTTCCTGAATGACCTTCAGAACGTTCCCTGGGCCGGCAAAGTGCATCTGCACTTCTCGGATCAGGGTACCCGCGCCGATCTGAAACAGGTGCTGCAGTATGCTCCCGGCAGCCACGTCTACACCTGCGGACCGGAGGCCTACATGCAAGCGGTGCTCGACACCGCACGCAGCAACGGTTTCCCTGAGGAAAACCGCCACATGGAGTATTTCTCGGTCCCCGAACAGCCTGAGTACGAGAACCATGCCTTCACCCTGAAACTGGCAAAATCGGGCCGCGAAATCGCGGTGCCGGCCGGGAAAACGGCCACGGAAGCACTGGCGGACAGCGGCATCCATGTGGACGTTAAATGCTCCGACGGCATCTGCGGCGTCTGCAAATGCGGGCTGCTCTCGGGCGCGGCGGAGCACCGTGACTTCGTGCTCTCCAACAAGCAGCGCGAGGGTGCGATCATCCTGTGCCAGTCCCGTGCGCTGGAGCCGGACGGGGTGCTGGAAATCGATCTGTAAGCGGCAGGCGGCGCAATTTTCTTGGATAAGAAAATTGCCAAAAGTTTTTGCAAAACTTTTGCGCGCGAGGATGCGGCAGCTTAGAACGGCTGCCGCTCGCCCAGCAGGTAGCGCACCGTATCCGCGTAGTCAAAAACCAGCGATACCGCGATAACCGCGCATACCGCCAGAATGATCCGCCGCGGCCAGGCTGGCATATCCGGGCGCGCCTGCTGCCGCCAAAGCCAGAAAACCAGCGGTGTCCAGAAAACGATATGCGGCAGGCCCAGCAGCCGGACATAGCCGAGCCGGTTGTAAATCCAATAGACTCCGGCTGCCGCCAGGACGCTGGCTGCCACCGTCACCAGCCCGGCCAGCCGGCTTGGCTTCCAGATCAGCAGCGCCAGCGGCAGGACAAAGGCGCCCAGGAACAGGATGCTGACCCAGATCTGCACCCATTGCGGCTGGGTTGCAATCGCTTCTTCCAGTGTCACAGCGGCGAGCCCTCCCTCATCTTGTCCTGCTCTGCAGGCGTGGGCGTGTGGTTGAACACATAGGCCGTGCGGCAGGCGTCCTCGCCGCCCAGCTCTTCGATCTTCTTGCGCTGATCCGCAAAGGCTCGGGCGTTCACCTCTTCCGGATCGCAGATCGCCCGCAGACGGCGTTCGCCTTCCGACAGGGCCTCTTCGGCCACGGGATCATCCATACCGTCCTTGGCCCGGTCAGCCTGTTCATGCGGGTCGGCCTCCAGATCGAACAGCTGCGGCTGCAGCCCGGCGTAATGGACATATTTCCACTTGCCCCAACGCACCATGAAGGCGCCGGTTTTCGACCCGCCGTCGTGGTATTCGCTGAAGCCCGTGCGGCTCTCGTCATAGGGGGCGTTGGCAATATGGCGCAGAGAGACACCTGGCAGCCCAGCCTTTGCAGCCAGCCCGCAGACCTCCCGCGCGGTGGCGGCGATGTCGGTCAGGCTGGTGCAGGTCGCCACCCTGTGCCCCGCTGGAATTCCCGGACCAGCCGCGATCATCGGCACGCCAGCGGATTGCTCATACATCACCTGCTTGGTCCAGAACCCCTGATCCCCCATCATGTCGCCATGATCCGACACATAAAGTATCACCGTGTTCTCCAGCTGATCGCTGGCCTCCAGCGCCCGGATCACCCGGCCCGCGCAATGGTCCATGAACGATGTCAGCCCGTAATAGGCGGCCTTGGCCTCGCGCATCTTCTGTTCGTCGAAGTAATCATCGTAGTTGAAGAAGGCTGCGATGTTGCGCAGCTCCTCGTGGTCCGGCAGCCCTTGGCCATAACTCACTGGCAGGTCCATCTCTGCCGGGTCGTACTGGCTGTACCACTCCTCTGGGCAGGTGAGGGGGTAATGCGGGCTGACCAAGGACACAAAGGCCGCCCAAGGCTGGTCCTGCCGCCTGGGATCGGCCAGCCAGGTCTCCGCCGCATCCGTGATCGCCAGGTCATAGTCAGTATAGGTACTGGACCCGGTGCCCACATCACCGGCCAGTTCTGCGGCTGAGTCATAGGGCGGCGGGTTTTCCCGCAGCAGGCCGATGGCCCAGCCGACCCCGCCGACCACATGCATCGGCAGGATCTCCTCGGAAAACCCGTTGTCGTCCTCAGCAGACCGGAAATGCAGCTTGCCGATCGAGACCACCTCGCGCCCTGCCTCCCGCAGCTGATGCATCCAACTGCGCGGGCTGCCTGCGTAAGGCGTCGCGCTGTCCCAATGCCCGGTCTTATGCACCCAATCGCCGGTGGCCAGCGCCGCCCGTGTCGGCACACACATGGGGGAGGGCGTATAGGCCGCGGTGAACATCGTGCCGCGTGCCGCCAGCGCATCCAGGTTCGGGGTCTTCACAATCGGATGGCCCGCGCAGCCCATCGCATCCTTGCGGTGCTCGTCCGAGATGATGACGAGGAAATTCACCTGCCGGCTCATCGTACGCTCCCTTTTGGCTTTGGTCCCAGACTGGCGGCAGAACGCGGCGCCTGAATGCCGGTTTGCGGCATCCGGGCGGCGGAATACCCCTTTGCAATCCAGCACTCCGCTGCTTCCTGGGTTGCGGGCTGCGGAACAGGCTGCTATCCCCGCTCCAGTTGATGTTATGATATAACATAAAGGATTCTCGCATGACAGACAGCAGGCTGCCGGTAACGGTGCTCTCGGGCTTCCTCGGGGCGGGCAAGACCACGCTCTTGAACCACGTCCTGAACAACCGCGCGGGACGCCGGGTTGCGGTGATCGTCAACGACATGAGCGAGGTGAACATAGACGCCGGCCTGGTGCGCGGCGGAACGGAACTGTCGCGCCAGGATGAAAAGCTGGTGGAAATGACCAACGGATGCATCTGCTGCACCCTGCGCGACGACCTGCTGCAGGAGGTGCGCCGCCTCGCCGGTGAAGGGCGGTTCGACTACCTGCTGATCGAAAGCACCGGCATTGCCGAGCCGCTGCCGGTGGCCGCGACCTTCGATTTCCGCGATGCCGAAGGACAGAGCCTCTCGGACGTGGCCCGCCTCGACACAATGGTGACCGTGGTCGATGCGGTGAACCTGCTACGGGATTTCTCCAGCCATGATTTCCTCAGCGACCGCGGCGAAAGCCTGGGTGAGGAGGACGATCGCACCCTTGTCAATCTGCTGACCGATCAGATCGAATTTTCCAACGTCATCATCCTGAACAAGGTGACTGAGGCCGGCCCGGCCCAGACCGAAGCAGCGATGCTGGTGATCAAGGCGCTGAACCCGGATGCCGAGGTGATTCAGACCGACTATTCCGAAGTTGACGGAGACCGCATCTTCAACACCGGCCGCTTCGATTTCGACCGCGCGCACGAACATCCGCTCTGGGCCAAGGAGCTTTACGGCTTCGAGCACCACGTGCCGGAAACCCAGGAATACGGCATCTCCTCTTTCGTCTACCGCGCCAAACGCCCCTTTGACCCCGCCAAGATCCACGCGTTGCTGAATGGCGGCCTGCCCGGCGTGATCCGCGCCAAGGGCCATTTCTGGCTGGCCACCCGTCCTGAGTGGGCCGCCGAGTACTCCCTGGCCGGCGCCATCTCCTCGGTCCGCCCGCTGGGCCTGTGGTGGGCGGCGGTGCCAACGGAACGCTGGCCCGCACACCCCGAGGCCCGGCGCGAGTTCCTGCAGAACTGGGACGAAACCTGGGGCGACCGGCGGCAGGAACTGGTGTTCATCGGTGCAGGTCTCGACAAGGAAGCCACCACCGCCCGCCTCGATGCCTGCCTGATGCCGGAAACGGCGAATGGCTTCGACCCGGCCTGGGCCTCCTTGGAGGACCCCTTCCCAAGCTGGCACCGCAATGGCTGACCGCCGGGCGCGCCGCAACCTGAACTCCCGCCTGAAACGGCGGCGCCGGGCGGGGGACCCGATGCAGGCCTATGACGCCCTGCCGCCGGGCCTGCGGCAGTGGCTGGCCTCTGCCTGCCTGCCCTGGAGCCCGGCCTCGGCGCTCAGGATCTGGACCAGGGCGGGCGGCAGCCGTGATCCCGCTGCCGCTGCCGCCCGGTTGGATGCCGCAGAACAGGCGATGCTGAAACGGGACGCACGCGTCTGGGCGTTCCGGGACTAGCCGCGGGCGACGCCACATCAGGCGGTTTTCTTCTCCGCCTCCGCTGCGGCATCATATTCCGCCCGCGCCGCGTCAATCGCGGGCAGATGTTCCAGCGCCCACAGCCCCATGGCCCACACCGGCTCCCGGAACGACTCGCCCAGCGGCGTCAGCGCATATTCCACCTTGGGCGGGATCGTCGGGTAATAGGTTCGGCTCACCAGCCCGTCGCGCTCCAGCTCGCGTAGGGTGAGGCTCAGCATCCGCTGGGAAATCCCCAGATGCCGCTTCAGCTCATTGAACCGCAGCACGCCGTATTGCGCCAGCGAGATCACGATCAGCACGCTCCAGCGGTCGCCGACCCGCGACAGCACCTCGTTGATGCGGCCGCACTCCGGGCATTGCCCCTCCGCCATGGTGGTTCCCTCCGTGTAACCGGGGCTCAGAAATGTGCCTTCTTGTGCCCAATCCAGTGCCGCTTATATAGCCAGTCACAAATCTATACCACCCCTGGCAACCGGCCGTGAAAGGACCAAAGAGATGAGCAAGAGCACCCTGATCGAGAAGCTGAACTGGCGCTATGCCACCAAGAAGATGGACCCCGTCAAAGCGGTCCCGCAGGAGAAGGTCGACCAGATCCTCGAGGCGATCCGCATGGCGCCGACTTCCTCCGGCACCCAGCCATTTGAGGTGTTCGTGGTCACCAACCCGGAAATCCGCGCGCAGATCCAACCGCACGCCTGGGACCAGGCCCAGATCACCGACGGCTCGCACCTGCTGGTCTTTGCCGCCTGGGACAACTACTCCGAAGACCGCATCGACGCCGTCACCCGCCAGATGACCGAAGAACGCGGTGAGATCCCGATGCTGAACCAGTATTACGACAATCTCAAGGCGACCTACCTGCCGCGCGAGGAGCGCACCAACCACGACCACGCCGCCCGCCAGGCCTATATCGCGCTGGGCTTTGCGCTGGCCGCCGCCGCGGAGCTGGAAGTGGATAGCACCCCGATGGAAGGTTTCGACCCGGCGAAGGTCGATGAAATCCTCGGCCTGCGGGATAAGGGGCTGCGCTCGGTGGTGCTGCTGCCGCTGGGCTACCGCGCAGAGGAAGGCGACTGGCTGCTGCCGATGAAGAAGGTCCGCAAGTCCCGCGACACCATCGTGACCGAGATCGCCTGAGGCCTATTAAACACAGCGCGGGCGGCAGTCACTGCCGCCCGCCGATCTGGCTGGCCTGTTTCTGCCCCCGGAATTTGGCAGCCCAAAACCTTTAATGCCCTGATTTCAGGCTACATTAAGAATCCAACGATAATCTGTTTTCGAGTCCCAGCAGTCTTCTAGAGGGCAGCTGCAGCTTGGAGTGTCTTTGCGGGGGGCCACCTAAGCCATGTTTACAGCCGAATTTTCAGTGAGCGACCTGGAGCCGGAGCTGAAGTCCATGTTCCTGCTCTGGCACAGCGCGTCGCAGGACGGCCGTTTCCCGAGTCTGCCGGAATTCGGGCTGCCAAATGCCGAAAACGCCCCCAACATCCTGTCCGTTTTTGAAATCGAACGGTCCGCTTCCGGTGATGCCACCGACTTCAAGGCGCTGTATGCGCGCAGCAAAATCAGCAACACGCTTCGTGACAAATTCGTGGGGACGCGGCTCTCCGACCATCCCGGTTTCGGGCCCGGGTCACTGATCTGGAGCGGTTTTGCCGAGATCGCCGCCAACCCCCGGCCGCTCCTGGTCTCGCTCCCTTATGTCGGACCTCTGCCGGATTACCAAAGCACTTCCGAGATTTATCTTCCGCTGCTTGGCGAGCATGAGGCCGTCGACTACGTGCTGGTCGGTGTTGTTCTGCTGGAGAAAGAATACGGACACCAGCAGCCGGGCTGAACTTCACCTGCAGCGGCGCCCTTTTGCCCTAAGCCCCTAGCCATCGGAGAGATCAGATTGCCGGACGGTTCGCGGGAGCTTTCTCCTTGCCGCACAGGGCTTTTCCCTTGCGCAGCCCCGGGAATCCGCCTATACGCGCGCTGTCAATACAAGGGCGGTCAACGTCCGGGCGGCATATCTGAGCAGGGCTGGGGAACACCTCGGCCCTTTATGTTTGTTTGATCAGATATGCTCCGGGCCACGTTCTGTAGGGCTAACCAAGACCGGCGGAGACAACCGCCCGGCCAGAAAACCGTTAGTAAAGGAAACCTGAGACCTCATGGCTCAAAACGCATCGATGGAGGAATTCGAAGCCCTCCTGAACGAAAGCTTCGAAATGGACACCCCGGACGAAGGTTCGGTTGTCAAAGGCAAAGTGCTGGCAATCGAAGCCGGCCAGGCCATCATCGACGTCGGCTACAAGATGGAAGGCCGCGTTGATCTGAAAGAATTCGCAAACCCCGGCGAAGCGCCCGAAATCGCAGTTGGCGACGAAGTCGAGGTTTACCTGCGCGCCGCAGAAAACGCCCGTGGCGAAGCCGTCATCTCCCGTGAGATGGCCCGCCGCGAGGAAGCCTGGGACCGCCTGGAAAAAGCCTACGCAGACGATCAGCGCGTTGAAGGCGCGATCTTCGGCCGCGTCAAGGGCGGCTTCACCGTCGACCTGGGCGGCGCTGTTGCCTTCCTGCCCGGCTCGCAGGTTGACGTGCGCCCCGTGCGCGACGCTGGCCCGCTGATGGGTCTGAAGCAGCCGTTCCAGATCCTGAAGATGGACCGCCGCCGCGGCAACATCGTGGTGTCGCGCCGTGCGATCCTCGAAGAGTCCCGCGCCGAGCAGCGCGCCGAAGTCATCGGCAACCTGACCGAAGGCCAGGCAGTCGACGGTGTCGTCAAGAACATCACCGAATACGGTGCGTTTGTTGACCTGGGCGGCGTTGACGGCCTGCTGCACGTCACCGACATGGCATGGCGCCGTGTGAACCACCCCTCCGAGATCCTGTCGATCGGCGAAACCGTCAAGGTTCAGGTCATCAAGATCAACAAGGAAACCCACCGCATCTCCCTGGGCATGAAGCAGCTGCAGGAAGATCCGTGGGATCTGGTTGGCGCCAAGTACCCGCTGAACTCGGTGCACAAGGGCCGCGTCACCAACATCACCGATTACGGTGCGTTTGTTGAGCTGGAGCCGGGCGTTGAAGGTCTGGTCCACGTGTCCGAAATGTCCTGGACCAAGAAAAACGTCCACCCGGGCAAAATCGTCTCCACTTCCCAGGAAGTCGACGTCATGGTCCTGGAAATCGACGGTGCCAAGCGCCGCGTGTCCCTGGGCCTCAAGCAGACCATGCGCAACCCGTGGGAAGTCTTTGCCGAGACCCACCCGGAAGGCACCCAGGTCGAAGGCGAAGTCAAGAACATCACCGAATTCGGTCTGTTCATTGGCCTGGACGGCGACATCGACGGCATGGTTCACCTCTCCGACCTGTCCTGGGACGAGCGCGGTGAAGACGCGATCCAGAACTACCGCAAAGGCGACGTGGTTCAGGCCGTTGTCTCCGAAGTGGATGTCGACAAGGAGCGTATCTCGCTGTCGATCAAAGCCCTGGGCGGCGACAAGTTCGCCGAAGCCGTGGGCGGCGTGAAGCGCGGCTCCGTGATCACCGTCGAAGTGACCGCGATCGAAGACGGCGGCATCGAAGTGGAATACGAAGGCATGAAGTCCTTCATCCGCCGCTCCGACCTGGCCCGCGACCGTGCCGACCAGCGCCCCGAGCGTTTCTCGGTTGGCGACAAGGTCGACGTGCGCGTCACCAACGTCGACTCCAAGACCCGCCGCCTGGGCCTGTCCATCAAGGCGCGCGAGATCGCGGAAGAGAAAGAAGCAGTGGAACAGTATGGCTCCTCGGACTCCGGCGCATCGCTGGGCGACATCCTGGGCGCCGCACTGAAGTCGGGCGACTAAGACCCGGCCTCACGGCTAAGAACTGGAAAGCCCCGCAGGTGACTGCGGGGCTTTTTCTTTAGCGCCACTGTCACCAGCATCGCCTCAGGCGGGGAGAACCTGGCAAGGCGGCCTCGGCCATTGAAAACGGCTTTCCGGCACTTTCCAGGGAAACCGCCTGAACCGCGGCGCCTGCACCGGAGGCGGCGCACGGCCCAAGCAGGCTGCAGGCCGCGAATCAACCGGGGCCCCGGCGGCATCCCGGCCGCGGATGCCGCGATGCAGCGCCGGGCAGCGGCGCCTGATCCGGCCCCGGCAGCCTGCAAAGCGGGTGAACTCTTGCCGGATTTCCCGCCCTGCATGCGGCATTTTGTTCCCCTACGCGGGAAATTTTCCTATACTCTCAGAATAATAGCCAAAACATTACGGCAGCCTGGGAGGAAGAAAGATCATGATCCGCTCTGAGTTGATTCAGAAGATTGCAGACGAAAACCCGCACCTGTATCAGCGGGATGTGGAGAGGATCGTGAACACGGTGTTTGAGGAAGTGACCAACGCGATGGCCCGGGGCGACCGGGTGGAGCTGCGCGGCTTTGGCGCTTTCTCGGTCAAGAAGCGGGACTCGCGGGTCGGCCGCAATCCCCGCACCGGTGAGACCGTCCATGTCGAGGAAAAACATGTGCCGTTCTTCAAGACAGGTAAGCTCTTGAGGGACCGCCTGAACGGGAAAGCCTGATGCGTTACATTCGCTACGCGGTTCTGGGGGCACTGGCCATCGTGCTGGTGTCGGTGAGCCTTGCAAACCGCAGTTTTGTTGAGCTCAAACTGATGCCCGAGGCGCTGGGTGAGCTTTTCGGCTTCAATCCGGGCATCTCGCTGCCGCTGTTTACGGTGGTTCTGGGCGGGGTTGGTGCCGGGCTGGTGCTCGGCTTCCTGTGGGAATGGATTCGCGAGCACAAGCACCGGCGCGAAGCGGCGGAAAAGGCCCGCGAGGCACGCAAGCTGAACCGCGAAGTGAACCGGCTGAAAAAGCAGAAGCACGAAGGCAAGGACGAGGTTCTTGCCCTGCTAGAAGACGCAGGCTGAGCCAGTCATGAGTGACATCCGGGTCAAGATCTGCGGGCTCAGCACCCCGCAGGATGTGGCCGCCGTTGCAGCGGCAGGCGCAGCCTATGCGGGGTTTGTCTTCTTCCCGAAGTCGCCCCGCAACGTCAGCATCGAACAGGCCGCCGCGCTGGCCGTCGAGGCGCCCGTTGGCCTGTGCAAGGTGGCGCTGACGGTGAATGCCACCGACGCCGAGCTGGACGCCATCACTGAAGCTGTGCCGCTCGACATGCTGCAGCTGCATGGGCGCGAAACTCCGGAGCGTGTGGCAGAGGTGCGCAGCCGCTACGGCTTGCCGGTGATGAAGGCGGTGGGCATTGCCGATGCTTCGGATCTGCCGCAGATCGCTGAGTATGAGCAGGTGGCGGACCAGCTGCTGATCGACGCCAAACCGCCCAAGGAGGCCGAACTGCCCGGCGGCAACGGGCTGGCCTTCGACTGGCGCCTGCTGGCCGGGCGCAAGTACTGGCAGAAGCCTTGGATGCTGGCCGGGGGCCTGACCCCGGACAACGTGGCCGAGGCGATCCGCATGACCGGCGCGCGGCAGGTGGATGTCTCCTCCGGTGTCGAAAGCGCCCCGGGCCAGAAGGACGCCGCGCTGATCGAAAGCTTCACCAAGGCCGCTTTGGCCGCCCGCGGCTGATGGCTCGCGCCACCGCCGTTTCGCGATGCAGGAGAGGGCGGAATTTGAGTATTTTTGCAAAGAAGAAGCACAGACTGTCTCTTCTTCTTTGCAAAAATACTCACTGCGCAACCGCTGCCTGGCAGCGTGCCGCCGAAGGTGTTGCGCCCCTGCGGACGCCGCCCTCACGTGATCTTAGGCGTCAGATGCCATTCTCTCCCCTGATCGCGGTCACCGCCGGGCCTGACACCCCCGGCACTTTGGAACAGGGCCCTTTGGCAAGGGCACGCAGAGACAACGTTTAGCGTGCGGGAGGAACCTCCCGTCCCGCCTCCGCCCCTTGGCGGCGCCGCCATCCTTATCCTTCCGCCTCTCAGGACAGGCAGCAGACCACAGCGAAACAGCCAGACACCGGCAGGGCAGGGGCCTTGGCCGGATCAAGCAGCTTGCGCAGAGCCCCCTTTACCAAGGCGCTGCCGCGCTATAGTCATGGCGGGCGCTGCGAAAGTGAGGGAACACCTATGGCCGACGATCTTTTCAACAGCTTCATGAACGGTCCGGACGAAAACGGCCGTTTCGGCATCTTTGGCGGGCGGTTTGTGTCCGAAACCCTGATGCCTCTGATCCTGAGCCTTGAGGAAGAGTACAACAAGGCCAAGGACGATCCCTCCTTCTGGGCCGAGATGGACAGCCTGTGGAAGCACTACGTCGGCCGCCCCAGCCCGCTGTACTATGCGGAGCGCCTGACCGAAGAACTGGGCGGCGCCAAGGTTTACATGAAGCGCGACGAGCTGAACCACACCGGCGCGCATAAGGTGAACAACGTGCTGGGCCAGATCCTGCTGGCGCGGCGCATGGGCAAAACCCGGATCATCGCCGAAACCGGCGCCGGACAGCACGGCGTGGCCACCGCCACCGTCTGCGCCAAGTTCGGCCTGAAATGCGTGGTCTACATGGGCGCCCATGACGTCAAGCGCCAGGCTCCGAACGTGTTCCGGATGCGCCTGCTGGGCGCCGAAGTGATCCCGGTCACCTCCGGCCGCGGCACCCTCAAAGACGCGATGAACGACGCGCTGCGCGACTGGGTGACCAACGTGCGTGACACCTTCTACTGCATCGGCACCGTTGCCGGTCCGCACCCCTACCCGGCGATGGTGCGCGACTTCCAGTCGGTGATCGGCAAGGAAGTCCGCTGGCAGCTGGAGGAGCAGGAGGGCGAAGGCCGCCTGCCGGACACCGTGATTGCCGCGATCGGCGGCGGCTCCAACGCGATGGGGCTGTTCTTTCCGTTCCTGGATGATCCGTCGGTGAAGATCATCGGCGTAGAAGCGGGGGGCAAGGGCGTTGACGAACGGATGCAGCACTGCGCATCGCTGACCGGCGGCCGCCCCGGCGTGCTGCACGGCAACCGCACCTATCTGCTGCAGGACGATGACGGCCAGATCCAGGAGGGCTTCTCGATCTCCGCGGGCCTCGACTACCCGGGTATCGGTCCGGAGCACTCCTGGCTGCATGAGACGGGCCGCGCCGAATATGTCTCGATCACCGACAAGGAAGCGCTGGAGGCCTTCCAACTCAGCTGCCGCACCGAGGGCATCATCCCGGCGCTGGAGCCCAGCCACGCGCTGGCGCATGTGACCAAGATCGCGCCCAAGCTGCCCAAGGACCACATCATCGTGATGAACATGTGCGGCCGCGGCGACAAGGACGTGTTCACCGTTGCCAAGCACCTGGGCTTTGACATGTCCGACACCGAGGAAGGCCGCACCTTCGAGGAGTGAGCCGGCCAGACAAGGCACAAGAACAGGCGCCCCGCAGGGCGCCTTTTTTGTTGCTGGATTGCAAGTCGCGCCGCTCAGGCCGGGTCGGCGGCAAAGCTCTGCAGGATGCTCAGCGGCACGATTTCCAGCGCCCGCATATGGGTGGCCTCCAGGTGCACCTTCGGGGCGCAGCCCTCATCCGCGGCCTGCAGGAAGCGGGCCGCGCACAGGCACCAGCGGTCGCCGGGCTGCAGCCCGGCAAAGCTGAACTCCGGCCGCGGGGTGGACAGGTCGTTGCCGACATATTTGGAGAAGGCCAGGAACTCTGCCGTGGTCACCACGCAGACAGTGTGGCTGCCCTGGTCCTCGGCGCAGGTGTTGCAATGGCCGTCGCGGAAAAAGCCGGTCACCGGCGCGGTGGAGCAGGGGACCAGCGGGCCGCCCAGAACATTTATGCTGTCGTCTTTTTCCATGGGGAGCTGTCCTCGCAGCATTACGGGGCCGCATTTCTGGGCCGCGTTCCGGCATAATGATAGGGCGATTGCGCCGCCCGTCCCGGGATTTCCAGCGCGGGCGGCGGCCATGATCCCGATGCGCGCCGGCAGGTCAATCCCTGTGCTGTCAAAAAACAACGGCCCGCCAAGGGGATGGCGGGCCGCGGTCTGCTGGAATGGATCAGGGGTCAGGTGTTGAACAGGAAGTGCAGCACATCGCCGTCCTTGACGATGTAGCTCTTGCCTTCGGCCCGCATCTTGCCGGCTTCCTTGGCGCCCTGTTCGCCGTTGCAGGCGATGAAATCGTCATAGGCGATGGTCTCGGCGCGGATGAAACCCTTCTCGAAATCGCCGTGGATGACGCCCGCCGCCTGCGGCGCCGCGGTGCCGGTGCGGATGGTCCAGGCGCGCGCTTCCTTGGGGCCGACGGTGAAATAGGTTTCCAGGTGCAAGAGGTCGTAGCCCGCGCGGATCAGCCGGTCGAGGCCGGCCTCTTCCAGCCCCATTTCCTCCAGGAACATCTGGGCCTCTTCCGGGTCCAGCTGGCTGATCTCTTCCTCGATCTGGGCAGAGATGATCACATGGGCGTTGCCCTGCGCCGCGGCCATTTCAGCCACCTTGGCGGAATGCTCGTTGCCCTCGACAGATTCCGACTCGCCCACGTTGCAGACATAGAGCACCGGCTTGGTGGTCAAGAGCTGCAGCATCTTCCAGGCCTTGGCGTCCTCGGCGTCGACCTCGACCAGGCGGGCGGGCTTGCCGTCTTCCAGCATCGCCTGCGCGGCAGCCAGCAGGCGGTCCTGCTGCTGGGCTTCCTTGTCGTTGCCCTTCAGCTTGCGCACCAGGTTGGCGCGGCGCTTCTCGATGCTTTCGAGGTCGGCCAGCATCAGCTCGGTCTCGATCACCTCGGCGTCGGCTACCGGATCAACGCGGCCGTCCACGTGAGTCACGTCGCCGTCTTCAAAGCAGCGCAGCACATGGGCAATCGCGTCGGTTTCGCGGATGTTGGCCAGGAACTGGTTGCCCAGACCCTCACCCTTGGAGGCGCCCTTCACCAGGCCCGCGATGTCAACGAAAGTCATCCGGGTCGGGATGATCTGTTTCGACTTGGCGATCGCCGCCAGCTTGTCCAGCCGTGCGTCCGGCACCGCAACTTCGCCCACGTTGGGTTCGATGGTGCAGAACGGAAAGTTGGCCGCCTGCGCCGAGGCGGTTTTGGTCAGCGCGTTGAACAGCGTCGATTTGCCCACGTTGGGCAGGCCGACGATTCCCATTTTAAAGCCCATTTCGGCCTCCTGATGCCACTTGGGAGCTGCTTCTAGGCAGCATTGGAGGTGCGCGCAAGGCAAGTATGGCTGGCAAAAGCGCCACAATCGCCTTCTGTGCGGCTCTGCACAGCGGGCCCTCATATTGCTTTTTCGTGAGGCGGCTTGGAAAACCGCTGCAAAAAAATATCTTTATGCGAAATAAATAATTCTGCGAGGGGCTAGAAATGAAACAGACAGCTTTGCTGGCGGCAGCACTGTCGGCTGCGATGGCTTTGCCCGCGGCTGCCCAGGAGGTGACGCTGGGGCTGGGGTATTCCGACTATCACCGGGATGCGGCGGAAGACAGCGCAGTGTTCGCAGTGGACTACCTGCACGCGCCGTTTCACGAGCGCGGACGCCTGTCGGCCCGCTTCGGCGCCGCGCTGGAGGTGCAGGAGGCCGGCGACGTGTTTACCGGTGTCGGCATCAGCGGCGTGATTGACCTGAACAACGACTGGTTCATCGAGACCAGCGTGATGCCCGGCGCTTATCACGAAAGCTCGGATGCCAATGATCTGGGCTCCGCCTTTGAAATCCGCACCCTGGTGGCGGTGGGCAAGCGGTTCTACAACGGCAAGGCGGTGTCGCTGGCGTTCAGCCACAAGTCCAACGCCTCGACCGCGGATGATAACCCGGGCGTCAACACGGTAACGCTGCGCTGGCACATTCCGCTGGGCGGCTGAGCCGGGCCGGCGCGCGGCGCGGGATTGATTTCCCGCGCAACATTCGGCACACCGGAGCGGAAACCTGAAAACAAGGCCCGCCCATGACCCGCATTGATGCCAAATTCGCCGAATTGAACGCCGCCGGAAAGAAAGCCTTTGTCACCTATGTGATGGCAGGGGATCCGGACTATGAGACCTCGCTGGAGGTGGTGAAGGGGCTGCCGGGCGCCGGTGTGGACATCATCGAGCTGGGCCTGCCGTTCACCGATCCGATGGCGGACGGCCCGACCATCCAGCTGGCCGGCCAGCGGGCGCTGGACGGCGGCATGACGCTGGAAAAGACGCTGCAGCTGGCGGCTGACTTCCGCAAAGGTGACGACACCACCCCGATCGTGCTGATGGGCTACTACAACCCGATCTACAACCGCGGCGTCGACAAGTTCCTGGAAGACGCCAAGGCCGCGGGCATCGACGGTCTGATCGTGGTGGACCTGCCGCCGGAAGAGGACGAGGAGCTGTGTATCCCGGCGCAGAAGGCCGGGCTGAACTTCATCCGTCTGGCGACTCCGACAACCGACGACAAGCGCCTGCCCAAGGTGCTGCAGAACACCTCCGGCTTTGTCTATTACGTTTCGATCACCGGCATCACCGGCGCGGCCGAGGCCGAGGCGGGCGACGTCGGCCCCGAGGTTGCGCGCATCAAGGCGGCGACCGATCTGCCGGTCATCGTCGGCTTTGGCATCAACACGCCGGAGAAGGCACAGAACATTGCCTCGGTCGCTGATGGCGCGGTGGTCGGCAGCGCCATCGTCAGCCAGATCGGTTCGGGCAAGTCGCCGGAGGAGGTGCTGGCGTTTGTGAAGTCCCTCGCGGATGGCGCCCACAAGGGCTAAGCGTCAAAACACTTAGGGCGCACGAGCCTGGGTGGGTGCGAAGCGCCCTCCCATGGGGAGGGTCGGGCGCTGCCCGGCGGTGCCGCCGGGCGGAACTATATTGAGTAAATCAAACCGCGCCTCCGGGTGCGGTTTTTTGCGTCTCAAGGGGTGCGGCAAAGGCAGCGTTGCTTTTGCTGGATTGAATTGGTAAGAAAACTTTACCAAACGAAAGCGGGAGAGAGTCCGGTGCCGGTGAT
>NZ_JBHUPT010000022.1:0-27977 GCF_049056525.1 Leisingera coralii
GGAACTATATTGAGTAAATCAAACCGCGCCTCCGGGTGCGGTTTTTTGCGTCTCAAGGGGTGCGGCAAAGGCAGCGTTGCTTTTGCTGGATTGAATTGGTAAGAAAACTTTACCAAACGAAAGCGGGAGAGAGTCCGGTGCCGGTGATCACCAATATCAACGACCTGAAGCGCATCTACGAACGCCGCGTGCCGCGGATGTTCTATGACTATGCCGAAAGCGGCAGCTGGACCGAACAGACCTTCCGCGAGAACACCTCGGACTTCGAGCAGATCCGCCTGCGCCAGCGGGTGGCGGTGGATATGTCCGGGCGGACCACTGCCAGCCGGATGATCGGCCAGGATGTGTCTATGCCGGTGGCCCTGGCGCCAGTGGGGCTGACGGGGATGCAGCACGCCGACGGCGAGATCAAGGCGGCCCGCGCGGCGGAAGAATTCGGGGTGCCCTTCACGCTCTCCACCATGTCGATCAACTCGATCGAGGAAGTGGCGGAGGCAACCTCCAAACCGTTCTGGTTCCAGCTCTACACGATGAAGGACGAGGACTATATCCGCCGCCTGATCCAGCGCGCCAAGGATGCCAAATGCTCGGCGCTGGTGATCACACTGGACCTGCAGATCCTGGGGCAGCGGCACAAGGACCTGAAGAACGGCCTGTCCGCACCGCCCAAGCTGACGCCCAGGACCATTGCCAACCTGATGACCAAATGGGCCTGGGGCCTCGAGATGCTGGGCGCCAAGCGGCGCAACTTCGGCAATATCGTCGGCCATGTGCAGGGGGTCTCCGACACCTCGCAGCTGGGGGTCTGGACGGCCGAGCAGTTCGACCCCTCGCTTGACTGGGGCAAGATCGAGAAGCTGATGGAGATGTGGGGCGGCAAGGTGATCCTGAAGGGGATCCTGGATGCCGAGGACGCAAAGATGGCCGCCAAGCTGGGCGCCGATGCCATCGTGGTGTCGAACCACGGCGGGCGGCAGCTGGATGGGGCGCTGAGCTCGATCCGGATGCTGCCGGAGATCATGGATGCGGTGGGCAGCGACGTGGAGGTGCATCTGGACAGCGGCATCCGCTCCGGCCAGGACGTTCTGAAGGCGCTGGCGCTGGGGGCCAAGGGCACCATGATCGGGCGCGCCTTTGTCTATGGCCTGGGCGCCATGGGCCAGAAGGGCGTCACCGCGGCGCTGGAGGTGATTCGCAAGGAGCTGGACACCACCATGGCGCTGTGCGGTGAACGTTCGGTTCAGGACCTGGGGCGCCACAATCTGCTGATCCCCGAGGATTTCGGCGGCCGCTGGCAGGA
Source organism: Leisingera coralii (assembly GCF_049056525.1). NCBI lineage: Bacteria > Pseudomonadati > Pseudomonadota > Alphaproteobacteria > Rhodobacterales > Roseobacteraceae > Leisingera > Leisingera coralii. Next base: position 1,301 of record NZ_JBHUPT010000022.1, read on the forward strand.
ATAATGCGCCAGGGGCGCCGGGCAGGGGGCATTGCCCCTTTCCATATTGCCCTTTCCGGTCTATAGGCACGGCTTCACGCGGGGTGACAGCCTTGGAGGCACCCCGGCAGACATATTGGAGAATTAAGATGGCAAAAGAGATTCCTGATCTCGTAGCCCAGGAACGTGCGGGGACAGGCAAGGGCGCCGCTCGCGCTGCGCGCCGCGCAGGCATGGTTCCGGGTGTGGTTTACGGTGGCGACGCAGAGCCGCTGGCAATCCAGATCCCGTTCAACGAGCTGCTGAAAAAGCTGAAAGCCGGCCAGTTCAAGTCCACCCTGTGGAACCTGAAAGTGGACGGCCAGGACGACGTGCGCGTGATCTGCCGCGACGTTCAGCGCGACGTGGTCAAGGACCTGCCGACCCACTTCGACCTGATGCGCCTGCGCCGCACCTCGAAAATCAACCTGTACATCCCGGTTGAGTTCATCGGTGAAGAGGCAGCACCCGGCATCAAGAAGGGCGGCATGCTGACCGTTGTCCGCCCCGAGGTTGAGCTGGTTGTGACTGCCGGCGACATCCCGGAGAAGATTACCGTTGACGTGACCGGCCTGAACATCGGCGACGTGGTGACCATCTCCTCGATCGAGCTGCCGAAAGGCACCAAGCCGACCATCGACCGCGACTTCGTGATTGCGAACATCGCAGCGCCGGCCGGCCTGGCCTCCTCCGACGAGGAAGAAGGCGAAGAAGGCGAAGCAGTCGAAGCAGCTGCAGCCGAAGAATAAGAACCGCGCCCTTCCGGGCAACGGTTTTGCGGGCTCCCATCCGGGGCCCGTTTTCTTTTGTGCGGCGCGCGCTCCGCAAGCGATTGACTTTCCCCGGCGCCGCTGCCCCAGTTCCGTCTGAAGAGAGGGGAGCGGGGCATGGCCGATTACGATATTGCCGTTGCGGGCGCCGGCGCGGTGGGCATGAGCTGCGCGCTGTGGGCGCAGATGCGCGGGCACCGGGTGCTGCTGGCGGATCCGGAGCCGCCGGGGTCGGGCACCAGCTATGGCAATGCCTGCACGCTGGCGACCTATGCCTGCCTGCCGGTGAACAGCCCCTCGGTGCTGACGAGCCTGCCCAGCCTGATGTTCTCCAAGGACAGCCCGCTGTCGCTGTCTTTTGCCCATGCGCTGCGCAATCCGCGCTGGATGCTGTCCTTTCTGGCCAACTGCCGCAGCGGCCCCTCGCGCCGGATCGCGGGCCATCTGGCGGATCTGCTGGCCCATGCCGATGCCGGGATCAACCCGCTGATCGAGGCTGCAGGCGCCCAGGACCTGGTGGTGGAGCGCGGCCAGCTGTCGGTCTGGTCGACGGAAAGGGCAGCGGAGGCGGCCACCGCGGACCTGGAACTGCGCCGCGCGCTGGGAGTCCCCTGGCGCGAGGCTGGCCCGGAGGAAGCGCAGGAGATGGAGCCGGGCCTGCGCCTGCCCATCAAACGCGCGGTGCATTTCCACGCTGCCCGGCACTTGCGCGACCCGCTGGAACTCATCACCCGGATGCACCGGGCCTTCACGGAGCTGGGCGGCGCGACGCTGCAGGCCCCGGTGGAGGCGGTGAGGGCCTCGGACAGCGGGGTGGAGCTGCGGGCGGACGGGCAAAGCCTGACGGCGGGCCGCGCGGTGATTGCCAGCGGAGCCTTCTCGAAACGGATTGAGGGCGCGGGAACGGAAAACCTGCCGCTGGGCACCGAGCGCGGCTATCACCTGATGTTCAAGGATGAGGCGCACCGGGTGACGCGCCCGGTCGGCTGGGGCGAAGCCGGGTTCTATGCGGTGCCCCATGCGCAGGGGTTGCGGCTGACCGGGACGGTGGAGATCGCCGCGCTGGAAGCACCGGTGAACCAGCGCCGCCTGGCCTATATCGCCCGCAAGGGGGCAGAGATGCTGGGGGACCTGCCCAAGCCGGACAGCGAGTGGCTGGGATACCGCCCGACGATGCCGGATTCGCTGCCGGTGATCGGGCCCAGCCCGAAGTCGGACCGGGTACTTTATGCGTTTGGCCACCAGCACATCGGGCTGACCCTGGGCGGCATCACCGGGCGGCTGATCGCGGATCTGGCGGAAGGCCGCCAGCCCAACATCGATCTGGCGCCCTTTGCGGCGGACCGTGCCTATGCCTGAGCCTGGTGGCCTCTGGATTCCGCGGTCCAAATAGGGCATCACTCGGTTTCCTTGAAACGCACGCGGGCAGAGGCCATGAAACTCTTTGTGGGGCTGGGCAATCCCGGCCCGAAATATGAGCGCAACCGCCATAACATCGGCTTCATGGCGCTGGACCGGATTGCGTCGGATCACGGGTTTTCGCCGTGGAAGTCCAAGTTCCAGGCGCTGATCTGCGAGGGCAATCTTGGCGGCGAGAAGGTGCTGCTGCTGAAGCCGCAGACCTTCATGAACCTCTCCGGCCAATCGGTGGGGGAGGCGATGCGGTTCTACAAGCTGACGCCTGCCGATGTGGTGGTGCTGCATGACGAGCTGGACCTGGCGCCGGGCAAGGCGCGGATGAAACAGGGCGGCGGCCATGCGGGCCACAACGGCCTGCGCTCGATCCATTCGCATATCGGCGCCGATTACGCGCGGGTGCGGCTGGGGATCGGCCATCCGGGCCACAAGGACGCGGTGGCGGGTTATGTGCTGCGCGACTTCCCCAAGGCGGATGAGGGCTGGCTGGACGACCTGATGCGCGGCATCTCCGACGGCGCGGCAGAGCTGGCCCGCGGCGATGGCGGCAAGTTCATGAACGCGGTTGCCCTGCGCGTGGCGCCGCCGCGCAGCTCCACCACCAAGCCCAAGGCGGAAGCAAAAGCGGAGAAGGCGCCCAAGGAAGAGGTGGCGCCGGACACCCGCTCGCCGCTGGAAAAGCTGATGGACAAGTTCAAGTGAGCCGGGAGACAGGCAGATGGTGAAACTGATTATCGACACCGATCCGGGCATCGACGATGCGATGGCGATCTTCTATGCCGCCGCGGCGCCGGACATTGAGCTGCTGGGCCTGACCACGATCTTCGGCAATGTGACCACCGCAACCGCCACCCGGAACGCGCTGCGCCTGCTGGAGGCCGCAGATCTGGATGTTCCGGTGGCCTCTGGTGCCACCGCGCCCTTGGTGCTGCCGCCGTTCAAACCCTCGTCCCACGTGCATGGTGAGGAAGGCTTTGGCGACATCCCCGCGGCAGAGCCCAAGGGCAAACCGCTGGACGAAGACGCCGCCGATTTCCTCTGCCGCATGGCGCGCGAGCACAAGGGCGAACTGGTGGTCTGCCCGATCGGCCCGCTGACCAACATTGCACTCGCCATGCAGCGCGATCCGGAGTTCATCCAGAACGTCAAATCCATCGTGGTTATGGGCGGCTCTCTGGAGGAGGGCGGCAATATCACGCCCCACGCCGAGGCCAATATCTACCACGACCCGCACGCCGCCGACGTGGTCTGCCAGGGCGGGGAGAAGGTGGTCTTTGTCGGCCTGGACGTCACCCACCGCATTCTCTGCCTAGCGGAGGATTTCGAGGCGATTGCGGCCAAGTCGCCGGAGCTGGGCGGCATGCTGCAGGAGATGTCGTATTTCTACCTCAAGTTCTATCTGGAGGTGGCGGGCAAGAACGGCTGTTCGCTGCATGACCCGGCGGCGGTGATTGCCTGCACCAACCCGGAGCTGTTCGGCATGCGCGAGGTGCCGCTGGTGGTCTCCTGCGAGGGCGAAACCTCCGGCGCCACGCTCGCAGCGCCGGACAGCGGGCGGGAGCCGGTCAAGGTCTGCATGACGGTTGAGGCGGACAGGGTGAAATCGCTGTTTCTCAAGCGTTTTGCGCTGCTGCCGTAGCGCTTAGACCGCAAGTGCCGCCCGTTGCCGTGCTGGCCGCAGGCATAAAAACAGGCCCTGGCGGCGCTTGCGGTCGAGCTGCGGCTCCAACTAATTTCTTGAAATTTTCGGCCGATTATTTTACGCTGTTGTTACCATGCGACATTAGATGGTTAATTAATCCCGACATGGTAATGCCTTAAGCTACACGCATTTGGCTGGGGGTCAAGTAAGCACAGGAATAGCAATTGGCTATTCTTGCAATTGGCTATGGGCGAATTACCGGGATTTATTAACTTGGGGGGTGTCTGATGATTGTCCGACAAGAGTTGCGCTGCGACTTGTTAAGCAGCATAGGTTCCTGCTCTGAACCAGAACGCCAATCTTTCACCAACGGGAAACGCGCGGCCAACGGCAAGATAGCAGCCGCAATGCGCCCGTTGAGTTCGCCGAGGGCAGACCTGAAATTCCAGCTGACAAAAACCAACAGTGGCTTATGGCAAGTCCTGGATGCCAATTGCGCCTGCGGCGGAGTGTTCCGCGACCGCATATCGGCAACCCGGTTTATCCGCCAGGAGCTTGCTGGAGTCCGGTCGCCGGTTGTCTATGTGCTGATCGGCTCAGCGGAGGATGCAGGGGGGCGCACCGGCTTGTGAAATAAGCCGGGAAAAACCGTCAATGACAATGCAATTCCCCGACCGGGCTTATGCTTTGGTCGCGCTGCGTAAGATATGGAGAATACCATGGAAAACGTGCAGCAATTCGGTTCGGAAAGCTTAAAGCTTCCCGCGGCCGGACTTTTTGCGAAATACGAGTCAAATGTGCAGAGTTACGCAAGATCCATGCCTGCAGTTTTTGCTACTGCAATTGGCTGTGAAATCTGGGATGAATCAGGTTTTCGTTACCTGGACTTTCTGGCCGGTGCGGGATCGCTGAATTACGGGCACAATAACCCCGTTCTGAAAAAAGCGCTCACTGACTATGTGGCTGGGGACGGGATCACCCACAGCCTTGATCTGCACACCGAAGCCAAGGGACAGTTTCTGGCCGAGCTGGCCGAGACGATCCTGCAGCCGCGCGGGCTGGATTACGTCGCCCAGTTCACCGGGCCGACCGGCACCAATGCGGTGGAAGCGGCCTTGAAGCTTGCCCGGAAAGTCACCGGCCGGGCCAATGTCGTGCATTTCACCAACAGCTTTCACGGCGTCTCGCTCGGCTCGCTGGCGATGACGGGCAACCAGACCCTGCGCAAGGCGGCCGGCGTGCCGCTGCACGGCGCCGTCTGCATGCCCTTTGACGGCTACCCTGGGGCCGGCCCCGACACGATCGCGCTGCTTGACCAGATGCTCTGCGACGCGTCCAGCGGTATCGACCTGCCGGCCGCGGTGATCGTCGAAACGGTGCAGGGCGAGGGCGGTCTCAATCCGGCCAGCCGGGAGTGGCTGCAGAAGCTTGAGGCACTGTGCCGGCGGCTGGAGATCCTGCTGATCGTCGATGACATCCAGGCCGGCTGCGGCCGCACCGGCACGTTTTTCAGCTTCGAGCCTGCAGGCATCACGCCGGATATCGTCACCCTGTCGAAATCGCTCTCCGGCTATGGGCTGCCGCTTGCGCTGGTCCTGATCAAGCGCGAGCTGGACCAGTGGGAGCCCGGCGAGCACAATGGAACCTTCCGCGGCAACAACCATGCCTTCGTGACGGCGGCGGCGGCGCTGCGCCACTATTGGCGCACAGAGGATTTCTCCCGGGAAATCAAGCAAAAGGCAGAATACCTTGAGACGCGGCTGCAAAGGATTGTGACGCGGTTTCCCGGGCACCTGGAACGGGTCAAGGGACGCGGGCTGATGCAGGGCATCAGCTTTGCGGACGCGGGGAAAGCCGGCGAGGTGCGCGACCGTGCCTTTGCGCTCAGCCTGATCTGCGAACGCTGCGGCCCGGCCGATGAGGTTGTCAAATGCATGCCGCCGCTGACGATTACGCAGGACGAGTTGAGCGAAGGGCTGGATATTCTGGAGCGCGCGGCAGCCGAGGTCCTCGGAGCAGGTGTCAAGACCGGCCCGAAGATCCGCATCGCAGGAGCCTGACTGCAAGCCGCATGCATTTGCCGTGCAACGCGCCGGTAAAGACTGCCGGAAAAGTCGCGAGATGCCCCCTTGCCGCGCCGGAACAGGGCTGCGGAAAGGGCAAGTGGAGAGGGGGTTAGGGGCAATCCCCTTCGACCCTTGGAAAGGCCGGCCAGCGCAATCTGACCGCTGAATTGCCTGATTGCGAACCAGGGCCGGCCGGCGGCAAGCGTTTTGCTCCTGTCAATCTAGCATGGCGCTAGAGATGCCCGTGCCGTGCGCCGTTTCGTCTATTGGAGGCAATCAGTGCTCACTTGTAACACCGCGGTCAATTCTGTTCGCTGGCAGCCCGGAGAGCGCCTGCATCACCTTTACGAGACCCGCTGCGATGCTTTCGACGCCGCCGGCGATTCCGGTCATCTGGCGGTTATCTCCCCGGATGCCACGCTGACGTTCCGGGAGCTGGACGACCGTGCCAACCAGCTGGCGAGATACCTCCTTGCAATGGGGCTGCGGGCGGGCAGCCGCATCGGCCTGATGTTCGACAAGACCGCCGATTCCTATATTGCCCTGCTGGCGGTCCAGAAGATCCATGCCGCCTATGTGCCGCTTGATGCGGGTTTTCCGGCTGAGCGCGTGGCCTTCATCCTTGAAGATGCAGCTGTCTGCGCAATCCTGTCAGTGCGGCGTTACGCCGAGCGCTTCAGCGGTCTTGAATTGCCGGCCGTCTTTCTGGACAGCGCCGCTGCGCGGATCGGCGCTTGCGGAACGGCCCGCCTGCGTCCGGGAGATCTTGGCAGTTCGGGCGATGAGATCGCCTATCTGATCTATACCTCGGGCACGACCGGAAAGCCCAAAGGCGTCGTGATCGAGCAGGCCAGCATCTGCAATTTCGTGCGCGTTGCGGCAGAGGCCTATGGCTACACCCCCGACGACCGCGTCTATCAGGGCATGACGATCGCTTTTGACTTTTCCGTCGAGGAGCTGTGGGTGCCGCTGCTGGCCGGGGCGGCGCTTGTTCCGGCCAAGCCGGGGACGAGCCTGGTCGGAGAGGAGCTGGCTGAGTTTCTGCGAAGCAGCCGGGTGACCGCGATGTGCTGTGTGCCAACGCTGCTGGCCACCATCGAGGAGGAACTGCCCGACCTGCGGTTTCTGCTGGTTTCCGGCGAGGCCTGCCCGCAGGGTCTGATCGGGCGCTGGCACCGCGACGGGCGGACGATCCTGAATGCCTATGGCCCCACCGAAGCGACAGTCACCTGCACATGCACCGAGCTGCGTCCCGGCAAGCCGGTCACCATCGGCGGCCCGCTGCCCAGCTATTCGATTGCCATCCTCGATGCGGAGAAGAATGTGGAGCTGGCAGACGGCGAGCCGGGCGAGATCGCGGTTGCCGGTGTGGGCCTGGCGGCGGGCTATCTCAACCGGCCGAACCTGACGGCGCAGAAATTCGTTCCCGATTGCCTGAACGGCCCCAACAACCCCTCTCACCGGCTCTACCGCACCGGCGATCTGGGGCGCATCAATCCGGATGGCGAGGTCGAATTCCTGGGCCGGATCGACACCCAGGTGAAGATCCGCGGCTACCGGATCGAGCTGACCGAAATTGAATCTGTCCTGCTCGAACTGCCGGAGATCGGCCAGGCGGTCGTCGACACCTGGGAGAGCGAGCCGGGCACCCGCGAACTGGTTGCCTATTATTCGCTCAACCAGGGTGTTGCCGCGCTGGAGAAGGAGGTGGTTGCCCGGGCGCTCAAGGCGCGGCTGCCGGCCTATATGGTGCCGTCCTATCTGGAGGAGCTGGAATTCATCCCGATGACCGTCAACAACAAGGCGGACCGCAAGCAGCTGCCGCCCCCCGCCGGACCGCGCTTTGTCTCCGCCAGCAAGAACATTGCCGCGCCGCGCGATGAGGTCGAGAGGCTGCTTGCCGATCAGCTCTGCCCGGTTCTGAATATCGGCAAGTTTTCGATAGACGACCATTTCTTCGATGATCTGGGCGCCCATTCGCTGCTGATGGCGCGCTATTGCGCGGCGTTGCGCAAATGCCCGGGCCTGCCGGATATCTCCATGCGCGATGTTTACCTCAACCCGACGATCCGGAAGCTTGGGGCGCATGCCAAGGCCGCAGCGCCGTCGCAGCAAGCCAGTGTGCCTTTGCGCGCACCGCGGAAGCAGCATATCGCCAGTGACCGCGACTATTTCCTGTGCGGTGCAGCGCAGGTTGCCTGGATGGTTGCTTATGGATTGTTCGGGATGTGGCTGCTGGTCAAGGCTTTGGAGTGGGCGTTTGGGGGCGGCGAGGGCGCGGTGGTGGCCGGTACGCGAATGGTCGTCGCAGGCATCGGCCTGCTTGTGCTGTTCACCGTGATTCCGATTGCTGCGAAGTGGCTTCTGATCGGGCGCTGGCGGCCGCAGCGGTTCCCGGTCTGGAGCGCGGCCTATTTCCGGTTCTGGCTGGTCAAGGGGCTGACACGCAGCGCTCCGCCTGCCTTGATGGCCGGCAGCCCGGTCTACAATCTCTACATGCGGGCGCTCGGCGCTAAGATCGGGCGCGGAACCGTCATACAGGCGCCTTCCCTGGTGTGCACCGACCTGTTGTCAATCGGGCAGAACACGATCCTGCGCCGTGATACGGTCATGCTCGGCTACCAGGCCGAAGCCGGCTTTATTGAAACCGGCCCGGTCACCATTGGCGACAACGTGTTCATCGGCGAGGAGTGCATTTTCGAGATCGGCACCTGCATGGAAAACGACACCCAGCTTGGCCACGGTTCGAGCCTCGAAAGGGGGCAGACCGCGCGGGCGGGCGGTCATTATCACGGCACCCCTGCGATCGAGACACAGGCCGACTATTGCCAGGTTGAGCCCCTCCCATGCGGGGAACTGCGGCGCTGGTCCTATACGCTGGGCCTGATGGTCTTTGGCTTCGCGATGACCTGGCTGTTCTTTGCCGCAATCGCAGCGGTTACCCAAAGCGACATGGAAATCGCCATTCTGAGAAATACCAGCGCCTTGGCGATGGCCGCCACATCGGCGAAGTATTCCATGATCCTCTTTGTGGTGTTTTTCCCATTGGGGCTGCTGCTCGTTGGTGCGGTTCCGCGCTTGATTGCCTGGACTGTAGAGCCCGGCCGTGCCTATCCGCTCTTCGGTCTCCACTACTTTTTGCAGAGCATGATTGATGGCGCGTCGAACTCGAAGTTCTATAACAATATTTTCGGAGACAGCTCGGCGATCGTCTATTACCTTCGCTATGTCGGCTACAATCTGAACCAGGTTGTGCAGACCGGGTCCAACTTCGGGACCACCCAGCGCCATACCAACCCCTTTCTTTGCGACATCGGTTCCGGCACCATGGCCTCGGATGCCCTTTCGATGATCAACACCGAGTTTTCGGCCTCTTCCTTCCGCGTGCTGCCGGTCAAGATCGGTGCGAACAATTACTTGGGCAATTCGATCCACTATCCTGCCGGAGGCCGCACCGGGGACAACTGCCTGATCGGCACCAAGACGATGATCCCGATCGATGGGCCCATCCGCGAGAACACCGGCCTTCTCGGGTCCCCGCCCTTTGAAATCCCGCGCGCCGTGCAGCGCGACACAGAGCTTGCCGCCCAGCTTGACGAGGCCGAGCGCGCCAGGCGGCTGAAGCAAAAGAACATGCACAACCTGGTTGCGGTGCTGCTGTACCTCGGGATGTGGATGGTGCCCATGCTTGTCCTGTTGATCGGCTTTCAAGTCGCCTGGCAGGCCTATCCGGAGATAGGCTATGCTGCCTGGGCCTTGCTGGGCTTGTTCATGGGCTTCTTCATCATCGGCTATTTTGTCTTTTGCGAGCGTGCCAGCCTCGGATTCGGCCGGCTGCAGCCGCGCCAGGCGATTGTTCTCGAACGGTACTACTGGTTCCATGAGCAGCATTGGAAAATCATTGGGCATCCTGTCGGCAAACTGTTCGCCGGAACCCCTCTGCGCAGTGTCATCGGCCGGATGCTCGGCACGAAGATCGGCCGCAAGGTGTTTGATGACGGTGCCCAATTCGTGGAACGGACACTGATCGAAATCGGCGACCATGTGACTCTGAACCACCTCTCGGTGCTGCAATGCCACTCACTGGAAGAAGGTGTCTTCAAATCGGACCGGATCCGCCTGGGCGATGGTGTCACCGTCGGCGTCACCGGTTTTGTCCATTACGGAACCTGCATCGGCGAGGACGCCGTGCTCGCCGCCAACTGTTTCCTGATGAAGGGGGAACAGGTCGGCGCCGGGGAAACCTGGGGCGGCAATCCCGCTTGTGCCCTGGCGCGCACCGCCCCGGGAGCCGTGCGCCGGTCTGGAAAGCCGGCGGTCGAAGAGCACATAGCCGCTTGCCAGCAGACTCTCTGTGCTGAATGATCTTAGCGTTCAGCCTTGGCCGGTCCGCACCGCGGCCGCGGCGGCTGTGTGCCCCGCTTGAGGGAGCGGATAAAGCCGGTTAGGGGTAGGAGCAGGGAGGATCCCCCGCAAAATGAAGCTTACCACGATGGAATTCGCGGTCTTCAGTGCTGCGCTGATGATGCCTGCGGCTGGCTGGACTCAGCAGATGGTGCACCAGAATCCGATCATGTCTGTCCCGGATGAAGACGAAGAGGAGGAGTATGTTCCGGATAAGCCATTCAGCGGAGAGCTGATTCTGGAGTACTCCCACAATAACGACGACAGCGAGGATGAATCCGAGACCGATTACACGGCGACTTTGAAAGCCAGTTATTTCTTCAATGAGAATTTCGCCATCGTAGGAACTTTGCTTGGCTCATCTGTGAGGGGGGACGGTTCGTTCCCGAATGATTACGACTTCTATTTCGAGGAACTGTACCTGTCCGCCGAATTCGGCCGTTTCGGGGTTTTCGGCGGCAAGTTCAACCCGACGTTCGGGTTCGGCTTCGACGATCCGGAAGATGATTTTTTCAATATTGGATACTTTGGCGACTACGAACTGGACGAACGGCTGGGTGTCGGGGTCACTTATACCTTCGAAGATTCCTATGGCAGCGAACACACTCTGGGCACGAGCGTTTTCCGGCTGGATACCAGCCTGCTCGCCAAGAGCTTCTTCCGGGGGGAGCGGCTGGCCACCCGGGCGGACGGCGGGCTGAGCAATACCGGCGGCCTGGACTCCTACAACATCTGGCTGGAAGGCGAGGATGCTTTCGGTGCCGAGGACATGCTCTACAACATCTCCTTTCGCTCGCAAAAAGGCGGGCTTCCGGGGGAAGCGACTGAAACCGGGTATGTCGTCAGCGCCAGCAAGCTCTTCGAACTCGAAAACGGCAACGACCTGGAAGTGTACACCGAGCTTGTGAGCCTGAACAATTCACTGGAAGACGGGGTATCCTTCAATCAGGATTCTCTGTCGGCGACAGCGGCGTATTACTTTGGCAATGAATGGATCGCGTCGCTGGGCGGCGGCGTTCAGGAGGTCAGAAACAGCAGCGACACCAGCGAGATTGCCAACGGCAGAAATCATTTCGCAGCTGCGTCGGTCGGCAAGAGTTTCGCCGAAAATTTGTTTGCGGAGCTGAATTACGAGCACGAACGGGTCGACGGTGTCTCCTTCAACGCGGCAGGTATCTCCCTGTACTACGGCATCTTTGAGCTGGCTTACGCGCGCGAACGGACCGACGGGGAATACACCAATTCGGCGGGCATCTCAGTTTACTACAGCATCGAGTTCTGACCGCAGGACCTTCGAGGCATCGCTGCGCACGGGGGCTGGCGCGTTTCCGGCAAAGGAAAGCCTCCTGTCCGGTACAGGCAACTTGCGCGGCGCTTCGGGGCAGGGGGCGCTGGACGGCCGCCCCGTTCGGCTCGCCTGACCGGAATAGTGGCCAGACCGGCCAGTTCTGCCTTAGGCGCCGTTGCTGCGAGGATTGCGGGGGGAGGCGGTTTCAGCCGTCAGAAGCCTGCTTAGTGTTTCCAGAGAGCCGTCGGTGGCCAGCGAGGCGACAAGGTCTGCGACCCGCGCTTGCGTCATGCCGATGGCGTCGGCGGCGTCGTCGAGTTCCTCCAGGAGCTGGCCGGCAGTGCTGCTGTTCTGGCGGTGCGAGTTCTCCAGCTCTTTGGAGGCAGCGTCAAATGCTTCGCGGGCTTGGGCGTAGTCACTGGCGGCAGCGATCACGGCCTGAATGCGTTCTGCCTGCGTTTCAGGGAGGGCAGCGATTCTGGCGTTCATTTGAGAAAATCTCCAAGCGTCATCAGAATTGGCAGAGCAGCTTTCCATAGCCGCGGCCGGCCGCGCCGGCGGGCTTTTCAGGAAGCCTGCGCTTTGCGGCCCCGCTCTGCCGGGGTCTTGAAATCCTGGGTGTCATCGCGTTCTCCGGTAAATCGGCGCGATAGAAATATAGTTCTATCAACATGCGCGTGTAAATCGGTTTCTGCGGACCGGCATTCAAATTCCTGTCTGCACAGTGTTGCTTGTAGACTTATAATTCTATTTGCGGGAACTATAGTTCTGTGTATGCTGCTGGGTATGGGTGAACGCGGTGGAAAAACACAACTCTCTGCAGATAGCGGAATTGAGCTTTGGCGGCAGCGCTTGCGCCAGGCGCTGGACATCCGTGGCCTCGACTATGACGAGGTTTCGGAAGCCGCGGGCAACAATCCGGAATACGTCAGCAAGGTTCTGAATGGCCGCTTCAATCCGACAGTTGCGCGGATCATCCGGATTTGTGAAGTTGCAAATATAGACATGGCTTATCTGTTCTCGGATGAGCCGGATGCAGATGACCGAAGCGTTCTGGACAAGGCAGCGGATCTTACCGAAGATGACGCAAAACTAGTTAGCCGGCTCATCAGCAGCGCCCGCGCGCGCTGACTCTATCCTCTCGACAATACGTTTAAACAGGTGGGTTCCCAGGTGGGGCCTTTCCCGGTTGGCATCGGCGACTGTGCGTAACAGCACTTCCAGGGTCGCTGCAGTGATTTTATCTCTTTGCATGGTCTTGCCCGAGTAATGTACTTATCATTTGTGATAATCGCTTTTTGCGGTATCATTATGGTTGGTTGCATACTATGCGTGTGAAGCACAATATGAGAAATGATATACGCGGTATTCTTTTAAGGTCCCTGGGGGAAATCTCGGAGAACGGGTATTCCATTGGTGTGGGCTTCGACGGGGTAGAGCCGGTCTTTGTCCACAGCACCTACGCCAAGCGCTGGGTGGACCGGTATGTCGACCAGGCGTACCTGCTTGTAGACCCAACAATTCAGTTCGGATTGAGCAGCACAGGCTGGGTGACCTGGAAAGAACTTGAGCGGCTCTTTCCGTCGTCGAAGGCGTTTTTTAAGGATGCGGCGAACTACGGGCTGCATCAGGGAAATACATTGGCGATCAGCGCCGATGGGCGCGTTTCTGTTCTGAGCTGCTCTGGTCCTGAGTGGAGCAAAGAGGAACTGCGGATCGCCCGCGCGGCCCTCTATGCCCTGCACGCACTGGAATTCGAGCCGTCGAACGCAATCACGCTCACGGCTCCGGTCAAGGATGTTCTCAGGATGATGTGCAGCGGCTGCAAGGATCAGGAAATTGCTGAGAGTTTGGGGGTCAAGCTGGAAACCGTCAGGGCCCGGCGGCGGACTGCCATGCAGGCGCTGGAAGCCAAGACGAGCGCTCAGCTCATATCACAAGTAATAAAATTCGGACTGATCTGACACTTCAGGATTTCAAACGGCTAAGTCCCTTTGATCATGGCGCTGCAACTAGGAGAGCGCCATGCAGCTACACATCTTTTCTTACGAACAACGGTCCAGTTTCAATGCGGAGTACCGGGGCTTTCTTGCCTTGCGCAAACAGAAGCTGGTGGACGAACTCGGCTGGGGGTTGAACCACGATGGAACTTTTGAACAGGATCAGTACGATCGGCCGGGAGCCGTCTATTCGATTGTCACGCAGGGCAGCCGGATCATTGCCGGGGCGCGTGCCGCGTCCTGCGGCAGCAGTGACGGCTACTGGAGCTATATGCTGAAGGATGCCAGGGACGGCAAGATCCAGGGCATACCGGGCGGGCTGCTGAGCGAATACCCGGAGACAGACCGGACGTGGGAGTGCACCCGTTTCGTCATGGACGAGACCCGGGCAGACACAGCGCAGCCATCCATTGAAACCAAGCTGGTGGTTGCCGGATTGTGCCAGGCGGCGCATAGCTTCGGTGCCTCCGAGATGATGTCGCTGTCGCCGCGCAGCCTGGGGCTGCTGCTGAGGCGGTTCGGGTACACTGTCCGCAGGGAAGCGGCCCGCTATATCTGCAATGATGACGGGCGCGAATACCGGACATTCCTGATGGCGTGCGACCCCTTGGTGAACCAGGACCTGGCAGCGTTCTGCCTCTCGCCTGCTTCCCAATTCGGTCCGGTGCCTCAGCTTCAGGGGGCTGCGTAGCGGGTCAATCCGGATCACGTTCCCTTCACAATGGCCTGTTGGCTGCCCCGTCCCTTGAGGCCGCTGCCGCAAGGTCATTCGCAGCCTTGAAAACCAATGGCGCTGCCGGGCAAATTCCTTGCCTGGCAGCGCTGTCCTGTTCTGCCTGCCCCCGCAGCCGGGGACCGGCAGGGAGGCCATTGCGTCCCCGGCTGAAGTCAGTCCGCGTCGGCAGACCCTTCGGCGCGCAGCCGGGCGCGCCGGGCGCGGTAGCTGGGCAGGACCACCAGGATGATGGCCAGGCCCAGCAGTCCAAGGGTCATTGGCCTTTCCAGGATGAACCCGAGCCCGTCATACAGCTGCATCGACCGGGCAAAGTTGTCCTCCAGCATCCGCCCCAGGATGAATCCGATCAGCAGCGGCGCCAGCGGATAGTCCGCAAACCGCAGCACCGTTGCGCAGATCCCAAGGCCCACAAGGATCAGCAGCTCGGTGGCGTTGTTCTGGCCGATGTAGGCCCCCATCAGGGTGAAGAACAGGATGAAGGGGATCAGGTAGTTGCGCGGCACCGCCAGCACCTTGGCGATATAGGGGATCAGCGGCAGGTTCAGGATCAAGAGGATCAGGTTGCCCAGATACATTGAGATGATGACGGCCCAGAAGATCTGCGGCTCATCCACCATCAGCCGCGGCCCGGGCGAGACGTTGAGCGCGATCAGCGCCCCCAGCAGGATCGCGGTGGTGCCGGAGCCGGGAATGCCCAGCGTCAGGAGCGGTACGAAGGAGCCGGTGCAGGCGGCGTTGTTGGCGCTTTCCGGCGCGGCGAGGCCTTTGACAGAGCCCTTGCCGAACTGCTCCTGCTCCTCCTTCGGGGCAATGTTGCGCTCCACCGCATAGCCGAGGAAGGAGGCGATGGTGGCGCCCGCGCCCGGCAGCACGCCGATCAGGAAGCCCTGGATCGACTGGCGCCCGATCACCGGGGCGATTGCCTTGGCCTCCTCCCTGGTGATGCGCAGGTCCTTGATCTCGCTGCTGCCGCTGCCGGAATTGGAGCGGGAGGGATCCAGCACCAGATACATCGCCTCCGGCAGGGCGAACATCGCCATCGCCAGGGTGATGAAGCCAAAGCCCGACTGCAGGTCCATGATCCCCATGGTGAAGCGCGGCATGTTGAACAGCGCGCCTTCGCCCACCGTGGCCATGATCAGCCCCAGGAGCGTCATCAGAAGCGCCTTGCCGACCTGTCCGGATCCGGCAAAGGCGGCAATCGCCGACAGCCCCACCACCATCAGCGCGAAATATTCGGCCGAATGGAACAGCAGCGCCACGGTCGCCAGCGCCGGAGCGAAGATCATCAGCAGGATCGCCCCGATGGTTCCGCCGGAGAAAGACGCGATCGCCGCCACCGTCAGCGCCTTGCCGGCCTTGCCCTGGCGGGCCAGCGGGTAGCCGTCGAAACTGGTCGCCACGGTGGAGGCGACACCGGGCGCGTTGATCAGGATCGAGGAGGTGGAGCCGCCGAAGATCGCGCCGTAATAAACACCGGCCAGCAGGATCAGCGCGGCGGAGGGATCACCGATGGAGATCGCCACCGGGATCATGATGGCGATGATCGACATCGGCCCCAGCCCTGGCAGCATGCCGATGAAGGTGCCGATCAGGCAGCCGCCGATGACCATCAGAAGATTGGTGAGGGAAAAGGCCGTTCCCAGCCCGACCATGATGCCTTCGAGCATGTCAGCCTCCGTTTGTCAGAAATGCGGGCCAAGGGCTCAGGAAGATGCCAAGCACCTCCTGCACCAGATACCAGACCACGCCGGCCGCCCCGGCGGTGACAGGCAGCAGGATGTGCAGCTTGCGCTCGCCCAGCACCCAGGCGCCGGCGACCAGAAAGCCCACAGTAGCGGGCAGGAAGCCCGCGGGCCGCAGCAGCAGCGCATAGGCCGCCATCAGCCCCAGCAGCGCCAGCGCCTGGCCCAGCTTGTACTCCGTCAGGCGGCGGTAGTTGATGTCCATCGGTTTCGGGTCGTCGGCGCCTTTTTCAAACCCCAGCAGCACGTAGAGGGCCACCAGGATGGCCATCACCGACAGGATCTTGGGGAAGGTGCTGGGCCAGATCGGGTTGCGTTTCATGAAGGGCGGCAGGGCGGCATCCATGGTGAAGAAAGCCGCATAGCCGTAGGCGAGGCAGATCATCAGAATGACCAGGGCAATCCAGCGGTCGAGTGCCATGTTCTCCTCCGGTATTGAGAAGGAATTGAAGGGAAGGGGGCGCTGCCCCCGCCGCGCGCTGCGCGGCTCCCCCGGGATATTTGAGGCCAGAAGAAGGACTGTGCCCGCGCTCTGAGAACAGTTTTCTGCGCCGCCGGGCGCGAAAGCCAATCAGTTAACGGCAGTTTGGGGGCGGGCTTCTTTTGGCTGTAAATATCCTGGGGGTGCGGGGGCAAAGCCCCCGCGTTTGCGCCGGGCTCAGAGGAAGCCGAGCTTCTTCATCAGATCGCCGATGGCCTGTTCCTGGTCCTCCAGGAAGGCGCGGAAATCATCGCCCGAATTGTGGATGTTGACCCAGCCGTTGCGGGCGCGGACCTCTTCCCATTCCGGGGTGCCGTACATCTTGGCCAGCGCGTCCTGATAGGCGGCCAGCTTGTCCTCGGGCAGGCCGGGGGCCGCAAAGAAGCCGCGCCAGTTGACGAAGGTGGTGTCGAGCCCCTGTTCCTTCATCGTCGGCGCATCCGGGTAGCTGTCCACGCGCTCATCGGCGGTGATGCCGATGATCTTCACCTCGCCGGCATTGGCCAGGTCGATGGCTTCGGAAAACCCGGTGCTGAGCGCCGCGATCTCGCCCGACAACAGCGCCGCCATGGCCTTGCCGCCGGCATCGTAGGGGATGTATTTCACTGCCGTCGGGTCTTCGCCCGCGGCCTCCATCACCATCGCCGCAACCAGGTGGTCCATGCCGCCCGGAACCGAGCCGCCGCCCACCGCGGTGCCGCGCGGGTCGGCCTTGTAGGCGGCCAGCAGGTCCTCCATCGAATTGATCGGGCTGTCCTTGCCCACCACGATAGCCGCATAGTCGCCAATGGTGCCCGCCACCAGCGTCAGATCGCGGAAGTTCTGCGGGAACACGCCGGTGAGTGAACGGATCACGATCGGGGTGGAATTCACCATCAGCGTGCCGTGCTGGCTTTCGGCGTTTTCGATCAGGTAGCCGATCGCCTTGCCGCCGCCGCCGCCGGACATGTTCTCGTATGACGCCTTGCCCACCAGCCCGGCTTCCGTCAGCGCTTCGCCAGTGCCGCGGGCGGTGCCGTCCCAGCCGCCGCCTGCGCCGCCGGGGATCAGGAAGTGGATGCTGCCGACCACCTGCTCCCCGGCCCAGGACGGGGTTGCAAAAGCCAGTGCCGCCGCCGTTGCCGCCAGTGCCGCACGGCGGGTCAGGGTCCATTTGTTCATGTTGTCCTCCCATTTGACAAAACGCGGTCAAGCCGCTCATGACTGAAAGTGAGCACAGCAAGCTGACACAAACCTGTCACGTAGCCGCCAAGGTCCGTTTGGAAAGGAGCCGCGCAGATGCGCTTCCTGCTGGTTGAAGACAACGAAAGCCTGGCAAAGGCCATTCTGGACCGGCTGCGGCTGGACGGGCATGTTGTGGACCATGCTCCGGATGTAAGCACCGCCTCTGCGTTTTCCGGAACGACCGATTACGATCTGATTTTGCTGGACATTATGCTGCCGGACGGGGACGGGCGCAGCTTCCTGAAGGCCCACCGGGAGAATGAGAAGGAAACCCCCGTCATCGTTCTGACGGCCCGCTCCGAGGTCTCTGACCGGGTCGGGATGCTGGATCTTGGCGCCGATGATTACATCACCAAGCCGTTCGATTTTTCCGAGCTCGAAGCGCGCTGCCGGGCGGTGCTGCGGCGGCGCGGCGGCGGCAGTTCCAACCTGCGGCGATTCGGAAATTTGCAGTTCGACCCGATGGCGGGAACACTGTCCACGGGCGGCAGGACCATCACGCTGCGCAACCGGGAATTGCGGCTGCTGGAGGTGTTTTTGAACGCGCCAGACCGGATTTTTTCCAAATCGAAACTGGTCGACCGGCTGTTTTCCTATGACGAGGAGGTCTCGGAAAACGCCATCGAGGTCTATGTCGCCCGGCTGCGCAAGCATCTGGCCGGGTCCGGTGTGCAGATCACCACGGTGCGCGGTCTTGGCTACCGGTTGAGCCTGGGATGAGCGCAGCGGTCAATGTCAGCGGCTCCCTCCGCCGCCGCCTGCTGCTGCAGCTGGTGGGCAGCGCGGCGCTTTTGGCGGCGATCCTGTTCTTTGCGGTGCTGGGGTTTGTCCGCAATGTTGCCGAGGAAAGCCACGACAGGATCCTGCTGGCCTCGGCAACCTCGATACTGGATTCCATTTCGGTGCAATCGGGGGAGATCGCCGCCGACATCCCCTATGCCGCCCTGTCGATGCTGGGCAATGTCAGCGATGACCGGGTGTTCTACCGGATCGCAAGCCCGGCAGGGGTGCTGACCGGCTATGCCGATCTGCCCGCTGGTGACCAGCCGGTCCAGCCGCGCCAGCCGCTGTTCGAAACCGCCGAATACAAGGGTGAGACGATCCGGGCGGTGACGGTGTCCCGCCGCCTGTCCGCACAGGGGGCGCCGGTGGCGGTACAGGTGTCGGTGGCTCAGACCCGTACCGGCCAGGCGGCACTGCTCCAGCAGCTGTTCCGGTCTGCGCTTTTTCTGGGTGTGGGCTTTTTCGTGCTGGCCTCGGGCCTCGCGGTCTGGACCGCGCAGTCCAGCATCACCCCGCTGCGGTCGCTGACCGAGGCGATCTCGCGGCGCGGGCCCAAGGATCTGCGCCCGGTGACCCGCCCGGTGCCTGCCGAGATGTCGCCGCTGGTGTCCTCGCTCAACAGCTTTATCAGCCGCTTGCAGGCCTCGCTGACCCGTTCCGAGGATTTCATCGCCGAAGCCGCGCACCGGGTGCGCACGCCGCTGGCGACGGTGCGCACCCAGGCCGAGGTCACCCTGATGCGGGTGGACAGGGAAGACAACCGCGCCAGCCTGCGCGAAATGATCCGCGCAATCGACGAAAGCTCCCGCGCGGCCGGGCAGCTGCTGGATCACGCCATGGTGTCGTTCCGCACTGACAGCCTGGAGCGGGAAGAGGTCAACCTGACCGCGCTTGCCCGCGATCTGGCAGAGCGGCTGCAGCCGGTGGCGGAGCTCAAGGATATTGTCCTGCATTTCCAAAGCGATGGCGATGTCAGTGTAAAGGGTGATGCCATCCTGCTGCAAAACGCGGTTCGCAATATTCTGGACAATGCCATCAAGTATTCCGGCCGGGACAGGGACATATGGGTCCGCACGGCCAACTCCGGCAGCGAGGCCTGTATCGAAGTGGAAGACGAGGCCGGCGGCTTTGCGGGCGAAGACACCGAGGCCCTGACCCGCCGCTTCGTCCGCGGCGCCAATGCCGGGGACACCATCGGCTCGGGGCTGGGGCTGACCATTGCCCGTGAGGTGGCCGAAGCCCACGGCGGCCGCCTGATCATCGAAGACAGCCAAACAGGAGCAGGCGCGTGCGTAACGCTTTGTTTTCCGCTCTACTGACCTTTCTGGCCTTTGCGGCGGCAGGGGCAGCCGGGTTCGAAGTGGAGGAACGGCACTGGATCGGCCCCCAGGACGTCACCCCCCTGCGGGTGATCTCGACCACGGACACGGCAATTCTGGAACCGCTGATCAGCAGCTTTCTTGAGGATCATCCGGGAGCCGCAATCGAGTACACTGCTGCCAACAGCAGCGAGGTGATGAAAGCGGTGCTGGAGGGGCAGGAGCCCTTTGACGTTGCCCTGTCTTCCGCCATGGATTTGCAGACCAAACTGGCCAATGACGGTTTCACCCGCCCGCACCAATCCGCGTCCACAGCGCTTATTCCGGAGTGGGGCGAGTGGCGCGGCCATGTGTTTGCCTTTTCCCTGGAGCCTGCGTCCATTGTGGTGTCGGCGGCGGCTTTTTCCCGCGGGGAAGTCCTGCGCACGCGGCAGGACCTGATTTCGCTGCTGCGCGCGCAGCCGGAACGGTTCCGCGGCAAGGTGGGCACCTACGATGTCTCGCTCAGCGGGCTGGGCTATCTCTTTGCGACCCAGGATGCGCGCACATCGGAAACCTACTGGCGGCTAATGGAAGTCATCGGCAGCCTGGATCCGCAGCTGTTCTGCTGCTCCTCCAGCATGATCGAAAGCGTCGCCTCCGGAGAGATCCTGGTGGCCTACAATGTCCTGGGCAGCTATGCGCGGGCCCGGCAGGATCTGGCGGAAAAGATCATTGTGATCGACCCGGAGGACTATACCCACCTGATGATGCGCTCCGCCGTTCTGCTGAAAGGCGGGCGGCAGCCAGGGCTGGCCCGGAGCTTTGTCGATCATCTGGCGGCGGCAGCCTGGTCGCAGCCGCCGGCGGCGAATTACCCCTTCGCGCAGCCGCCGGTCGCCTTTGTCGACAGCGCCAGCCCGAAGCGGCCAATTCAGCTGGGGCCCGGCCTGCTGGTCTATCTGGACGCCGAGAAACGCCGCCGCTTCATGGCGGAATGGTTCAGCGCGGTCCGGAAGGAATAGCGCGGTTTGATGGCCTGCAACCAGCTGCCGGTTTACCCAGGCTGAGCCAGAGCCACGACTGGAAACGCCGCGGCTGATGGCTCCGGCCGGGGTGCTGCGCGGCCATTGGAGAGGCAAAGGTATTGCGTCGGCCCATCGCGATTTGTCCATAAGCTGAGCCTATGATGTAATGGGTATATTCGATTTTTCTTGATAAATATTTCTGTCAAACTTCCAGACACTAAAAATTTTAGGTCCAAAGCGCCCCGTCAGAGGGTGCGGGAGAACAACACCAAACCAACAGAGGACACCGATGAAACAGAAAGCGTCATTTATTACGGCATTGGCATTCTCCGTGGCCGCCGCCGGTGCCGGGCTGGCGGAAACGGAGCTGACGGTCTACACGGCTGTCGAAGCGGAAGACCTCGCGCGGTATGCGGAGACATTCAACAAAAGCCACCCGGACATCAAGATCAACTGGGTGCGGGATTCCACCGGGATCATCACCGCCAAGCTGCTGGCCGAGCGCGACAACCCGCAGGCGGATGTGGTCTGGGGGCTGGCGGCGACCTCGCTGCTGCTGTTGAAATCCGAAGGCATGCTGGAGGCCTATTCACCTGCTGGTGTGGACCAGCTTGACCCCAAGTTCGTCGATGGTGACAACCCGCCCAGCTGGGTTGGCATGGACGCTTGGGTGGCCTCGGTCTGCTACAATACTGTTGAGGCTGAAAAGGCTGGTTTGACGCCGCCCAGCTCCTGGAAGGATCTGACCGATCCCCAGTATGCAGGCCATGTGATCATGCCGAACCCGAATTCCTCCGGCACCGGTTTCCTGGATGTTTCGAGCTGGCTGCAGATGTTTGGCGAGGACGGCGGCTGGCAGTATATGGACGCGCTGCACGACAACATCGCACGCTACACCCATTCCGGCTCCAAACCCTGCAAGCTGGCGGCTGCCGGTGAAATCCCGATCGGCATCTCATTCGCCTTCCGCGGTGCCAAGTCCAAGGCCGCAGGCGCGCCGCTGGACATCATCGTGCCGTCCGAAGGCGTCGGCTGGGACATGGAGGCAACGGCCATCGTGGCCGGCACGGCAAATCTGGAAGCCGCGCAGAAGCTGGTGGACTTCTCGATCACCAAGGAAGCCAACGAGATGTACAACACCGGCTATGCGGTTGTTGCCTATCCGGGCGTGGCCAAACCGGTTGAGCATTTCCCCGCGGGCCTGCTGGACGCGATGATCGACAACGACTTTGAGTTTGCCGCCAATAACCGGTCGGCAATCCTCAAGGAATGGCAGTCCCGCTACGACGGCAAATCGGAAGCGAAGTGACCTGTCTGCGGAAGGGGCCTCCGGCTCTTTCCGCCTTTGCTGCTTTCCAGCTTGCCTCCGCCTGTTTCCTCCCGCTGCCGCGCCGCCCTCTCGATCCGTGCCGGGTGTGCTTTTGGCACAAGCAAGGACCTAAGACGTGCTTCAAATGACCCCGCCAAAAGAAACCTACCTGAGCATCCGCGACCTGTGGAAAGCCTTCGGCAGCTTCGTCGCGCTGAAGGACATTTCCCTGGAGGTGAAGGAAGGCGAATTCATCTGTTTTCTCGGCCCCTCAGGCTGCGGCAAGACCACGCTGCTACGCGCCATTGCCGGACTGGACCTGCCGACCAAGGGCACGGTGACCCAGGGCGGGCAGGATGTGTCGAACCTGCCGCCGTCGGAACGCGATTTCGGGATTGTGTTCCAGTCCTATGCGCTATTCCCGAACCTGACGATCGAGAAGAACATCGCGTTCGGGCTGGAAAACGCGGGCCGCAGCAAGGCGGAAATCACAGCCCGCGTGCAGGAGCTGCTGGAACTGGTCGGCCTGCCGGATCAGGGCCGCAAGTATCCGGCACAGCTGTCGGGCGGCCAGCAGCAGCGAATTGCCCTGGCGCGCGCCATTGCCACCAACCCCGGCCTCTTGCTGCTGGATGAGCCGCTGTCGGCACTGGATGCCAAGGTGCGCGTCCACCTGCGCCATGAAATCAAGGAGCTGCAGCGCAGGCTGGGCGTCACCACCATCATGGTGACCCACGACCAGGAAGAGGCGCTGGCCATGGCCGACCGCATTGTGGTGATGAACCACGGGGTGATCGAACAGGTCGGCTCCCCCACGGAAATCTACCGCGAACCTGCCAACCTGTTTGTTGCCGACTTCATCGGCGAGATGAACCGGATCACCTCTTCCGTTGCCAAGGGCGGGCGCCTGGCGGTTGGCGAGAAAACCTTTGCCTGCCTGCCGCACGGTTTTGCCGACGGCACCCCTGTCACCGCCGCGATCCGGCCTGAGGACGTGATCCCGCATGAGGCGGGCTATCTGCAGGCCAGCGGCAACCGCAATTGCATTGATGTGCAGCTGGCCGAAATGGAATTCCTTGGCTCCTTCTGGCGCTGCCGCCTGACGAATGAGCGGTTTGGCGGCAAGGAACTGATTGCCGATTTCTCGATCAACGCAGTGCGCCGCCTGGGGCTGGAGGCCGGATGCCAGATGGAAATCGAATTGCCTGACAGCCGGCTGATGGCCTTTGATGCCGCAGGGCAGGGGGCGTGACGCAGATGTCTGATACCTCGCAATCCATCCTGCCGCCCGGCCCGGTCATCAAGGGCAAGCTGAGCCGCGATGACATCATCATGCGCGGCAGCATGATCATCATCGCGCTCTATCTGGTGGTGTCGCTGGTGTTCCCGCTCTATGCGATGCTGTCCAAATCCTTCTCCACCTACCGGATGGAGCTGTCGCAGTATGAATTCCAGGTCAGCGACGCGGCGGGCCAGTTTGACGGAACCATCCTGACCGGTGCCGGGCTGAATGCCCGCACCGGCGCCTATGCCGATGCCGAGCTGTCCACCGGGGCCGACGGGCGGCTGCCGGTCACCGGTTTGTTCCCGGACTTCAGCTTTCGCAGCCCGGTGATGTATCAGATCCGCAATACCTCTGATACAGGCCGCTTCCTGATCGGCTCCAACCTGCAGACCGGCACCGATTGGGTCACGCTCGACTCCAACACGTTCCGACGGGTGCAGCTGCGCCCGGTGCAGTCGCGCGGCCTCGACAACTTCGTCTCTTATTTCTCAACGCCCGCTCTGTTCAATTCGATCAAGAACTCGCTGTGGATTGCGGTGCTCAGCACGGTGGTGACGGTCTCGCTGGCCTTCTGGTTCGCCTACGCGCTGAACCGCAGCTGCATGAAGTACAAGGGTGTGTTCCGGCTGATCGCGATGGCGCCGATCCTTGTGCCTTCACTGCTGCCGGGCATCGCGCTGGTCTACCTGTTCGGCAATCAGGGCATGCTCAAGGAACTGATGTTCGGCGCCAGCATTTACGGCCCCATAGGCATCGTGATCGGTTCGGTCTTCTTCACTTTCCCGCATGCCTTCATCATCATCTCAACCGCGCTGGCGATCTCTGACGCGCGCCTTTACGAGGCCGCGGCCAGCCTGCGCTCCACCCCCTGGCGCACGTTCTGGACCGTGACCGTGCCCGGTGCCCGATACGGGCTGATCTCCGCGGCCTTTGTGGTGTTTAACCTGGTGATCACCGACTTTGGCCTGCCCAAGGTGATCGGCGGCCAGTTCAACGTGCTGGCGGTGGACATCTACAAGCAGGTGATTGGCCAGCAGAACTTCGAGATGGGCGCGGTGGTTTCGGTGGTACTGGTGATCCCGGCGATCCTCGCCTTTGCCATCGACCGCATGGTGCAGTCCAAGCAGGTGGCGCTGCTCTCGGCCCGCTCGGTGCCTTATGAGCCGCAGCCGGACAAGAAGATGGACCGTATCTTCTTTGCCTATTGCACACTCATCGGCCTGTTCATTGCCGGCCTGCTGGCGGTCTGCCAGTTTGCGGCGCTGATCAAGTTCTGGCCTTATGACCTGAGCCTCAGCCTGAACAACTACCAGTTTGATAAAATGGACGGCGGCGGCTGGGGATCCTATGTGAACTCGATCAAGCTGGCGCTGATGACGGCCGCTGCCGGCACTGCCGTGGTTTTTTTCGGGGCCTATCTGGTGGAAAAATCCAAGGGCTTCCGCACCGGGCGCGCCGTCTTCCAGATGTTTGCCATGCTGCCGATGGCAATCCCGGGTATGGTGCTGGGGCTGGCCTATATCTTCTTCTTCAACAATCCGGCAAATCCGCTGAATGCGCTCTACGGCACCATGGCGATCCTGGTGGTCTGCACGGTCACCCACTTCTACACGGTGTCGCACCTGACGGCAGTCACTGCACTCAAGCAGATGGACCGGGAGTTCGAATCCGTTGCCGCCTCGCTCAAGCAGCCGACGATGAAGCTGTTCGCCCGCGTCACGGTACCGGTTTGCCTGCCCGCGGTGCTGGACATCTCCATTTACCTGTTCGTCAACGCGATGACGACGGTGTCGGCGGTGGTGTTCCTCTATTCGCCCAAGACGACGCTGGCCTCGATTGCGGTGCTGAACATGGATGACGCAGGCGACATCGCGCCAGCGGCGGCCATGGGGATGATGATTTTCTACACCAACGCTTTTGCGCGGATCATCCACCTCCTGGCCTCCCGCGGCATTCTGCGGAGAACCCAGGCCTGGCGCAGCCGTTAGAGCAGACAATACCTCCCCTACTGCCCCCGTTGGACATGGCCAGCGGGGGCTTCTTTCTTTGCCTGTATGCCGGTTGCGAACTCCATGAAGGCACGGATGACCTTCACATCGCGCCGCTGGGACAGGTAGATCATGCTTTCGCTCATCTCCAGATTGGCACCTTGCAGCGTGTAGCGCACCAGGCGGTCGTCATGGCCGAATTCCGCCTCGGAGACAAAGCCGATGCCGGCGCCTGAGGCGACCAGCTCCCGCACCGCCTCCCGTCCTTCGGCCACGATTGCAGGCTTCAGCGTGATCCCCTGCGCGCGGGCTGCTGCTTCCACCTTCTCACGCGTCTTCGATCCTTCCTCACGAAAGACCAGCGGCAATTGCGCCAGTTCCTTGAACGGCAGGTCCCGTTGCGAGGCTGGCAGCACGCCGCGTGCGGCAAAGGCGACGATCCCGGTGGACCCGAGGTTCAGGATGCTCATATCCTTGCCGGGGGTGAGGCTGCCCACGACGCCGATTTCGGCGTTATAGGACCTCAATTCATCCAGGATGTCGCCGGTATTCCCGACGCGCAGGGATATGATGACATTCGGGTAGCGCTTCTGGAACGGCCCCAGAAATCCGGTCAGGTGCTGCGCGGAGTCCGCGATGATCCTCAACTCGCCTTCGATCGCCGCACTGGTCTCGGACAGGTAGTCCTCGATCTGGGCCTCAACCTCGAAATACTGCTTTGTCAGATGCAGCAGCGCTTCGCCCTCGCTGGTCAGGAAAACCCGCTTCTTCTCGCGGTGAAACAGCAGCACATCATGGTCCTGCTCCAGCTTCCGCACCTGTTCCGAGACCGCGGGCTGAGTGAGGCGAAGAGCCTCCGCGGCGCGGGAGAAACCGCCAAGGAGGGCAACGTGGTGGAAGGCCTTGAGCTGGGAATGACGCATTTGGTTGTCCTGCAAAGATCATAGGCTGTGCCTATGAGAGGATTGTTTTTTGCAATTGTACATATGGAATTGCGGGGGGCAATGATGGCTGGGAGATGCTTTTCGGAGAGTGCAGATGAGTGTTGCGACGGAGCCGCTTGAACCGCCCCGGCTGGGGGAGCCCTATTTGCTGACGCCGGGGCCGCTGACCACCTCTTATGCGGTGAAACAGGCGATGCTGCGGGACTGGGGCAGCTGGGATGATGATTTCCGCGCCATGACCCGCGAGATCCG